>CANHRS010000056.1 GCA_947463445.1 Flavobacteriia bacterium
AGGTGGTACGGTGAACTTTTCGATAACAATTTGAATCATTCAGTTCGTTTTGATTTTCCTTCTATTCCAAAATCTACAATTACGGCACAATATTCATTTGCTTCAAATGCCATGCAATCTGGAAATTATTTATCAATTTCTGTAAATAATAATGTATTATCAAAAACTTTTTTATCGACTATTTCGTCTGATTTTGTTCGGAATCAATCTGCTTTTACTTTTAGTGTAAATGATAGCAAGGTCAAGTTAGATTTAACTTTATTTCGTAATAACCCTTCAACCAAGCTTTTTTTAGATAAAATAGAATTAAATACACGTTGTTTAAATCAATTTAGTGGACAACAATATTCTTTCAGAGATATAAATTCTGTTCAAAAAGGAGGTGTAACAGATTATTATATTCGTTCAGAGTCTCCAATTTTTATTTGGGAAATTACCAATAAATTAAGTCCTGCTTATGTTTCATTGGGTGTTAATAATAATGGGTACAATTTTCTTTATTCATCAGATAGTTTACGCGAGTTTGCTGTATCCTCAACTAGTTCAGTATTTAAACCTGATTTTATTGGTCGCGTAAATCATCAAAATTTACATGGTTTGGATTGGGCTTCATTCATTATTGTAACTCCAGATGAGTTTTTGGTTCCTGCAAATCGATTGGCAGATATTCATCGTGGTCTTGGGGAGAAAGTACATGTAATTCCTTTGTCTCAGATATACAATGAATTTTCATCTGGTAGTGTTGACCCTACAGCAATCAAACGATGCGTAAAAATGTTTTATGATCGATTTGGTATGGATGCTACCAAATCTTTGAAGAATTTATTGTTATTTGGGGATGGAACGTTTGATCCTAAAAATCGGGTCGCAAATAATAGTTATTGGGTACCTACGTATCAGTTTTTAAATTCAGAAGATCATTTAAATGCCATGGTTTCGGATGATTATTTTGGAGTGTTAGCAGATGATGGTTCAGTATATGGTAAAGATTCGATGCAGATAGGAGTTGGTAGAATGTTGATTTCATCTTTGAAAATTGCGGATGAGCAAATAGCAAAAATTGAGCAATATCTTCGTTCAGGTTATGTTTCGGATTCTATTGATTGTTGTGGTAAAATTAGTTCCACTTCTTTTGGTGATTGGAGAACAAATGTTGTTCAAATTGCAGATGATGAGGAGGATGGTTATTTTGTAAATAATGATTCTGAGCCGCAATCACAGCTTATGTTTACGAAACATCCAGAATTAAATATCGATAAGATTTATTGCGATGCATACAAACAAATTACCATGGCAGGAGGAGAGCGCTATCCGGATGTTAATCGCGCGATAGATGATGCGATAAGTAATGGAGCTTTACTTGTTAATTACATTGGTCACGGAGGTGAGGTTGGTGCAGCAGAAGAGAGGATTATAACCATACCTCAAATTAATTCTTGGAATAATTTTTCTAAGTTACCCTTGTTTGTTTCATCCACGTGTGAATTTACAAAATATGATGATCCCAGTCGTGTTTCAGCTGGAGAATGGTTATCGTTAAATCCAAATGGCGGAGCAATAGCCTTGATGACAACAACACGACCAGTTTTTTTTAGTGTAAATACTGCTACTGGTTCTAGTTTTTATAAAAATGTTTTCGAAAGAGATCAGAACAATCTTCCTTTGACTTTTGGAGAGATTTTACGAAGAACTAAAAATATGGTTTATTCGGACGTTAATAAACATAGTTTTACATTAATAGGTGATCCTGCTTTACGTTTAGCGTTGCCTAAACACAAGGTTATTATTGATAGTATTAATGGTTTTGCTACTGATTTACATCAGGATACAATAAAAGCTTTGTCTCATGTAGAAATTAAAGGTCACATTGAAGATCAAACAGGCGGTCAAGTTTTGTCAGATGGTGTTGTGTATGTTCGTGTATTTGATAAAGCAAAGTTATTGAATACTTTAGGTCAAGATGTTGAATCACCAGTAATAGCATTTAATAATCAAGAGAATATATTGTTTAAAGGTCGTTCTAAAGTAGTCAATGGTGGATTTAAAATTCGTTTTATTACTCCAAAAGATATTGATTATTCCTATGGGAAAGGAAAGCTTTCTTTGTATTTTAACGATAGTGTAACGGATGGTATTGGATCTGAAAATCGATTTCTTATAGGTGGGATAAGTAATTTACTTCAAAAAGATTCAGTTGGACCTAAAATTTCTATGTACTTGAATGATGAATCTTTTGTTTCCAGTGGATTAACGAATGAGTCCCCTAAATTAATTATCTATCTAAGCGATGAGAGTGGTATAAATACTATTGGTAATGGTATTGGTCATGATGTTGTAGCAGTATTGGATGGAAATGTATCACAGCCTATTGTATTAAATAATTTTTATGTATCGGACTTAAATTCCTTTCAAAAAGGTAGGATAGTCTATGATTTAAAAAATCTCGAGGAAGGACGCCATACCTTGCAATTAAAAGTATGGGATGTATTTAATAATCCATCTGAGTCATCCATCGATTTTGTTGTACAAAAAGAGAGAAAATTAGAACTTTCGCATGTTTTAAATTATCCTAATCCATTTACAACGAATACACAATTTTACTTTGAACACAATCAAATTTGTAATCAATTAAGAGTTCAGATAGAAGTGTTAACGATCACAGGTCGATTGGTAAAGACAATTCGAGAGGATGTTTCCTTGCAAGGGTTTCGCTCAGAAGGTATTTCTTGGGATGGAAGAGATGAATTTGGAGATAAGCTAGGAAAAGGTGTTTATGTTTATCGTGTTACCGTTCAAAATTCAGTAGGGGAAAAAACCGAAAAAATTGAAAAATTAGTAATCTTGTAGTTCAATACAATAAATCTAATTTTTTTACGTTTATATTTGCTTAAAATAAAAAAGTATGTTTTTCAAGTTTACATTAGGTGTATTTATTTTTATTCGTTTTTTTGCGTATACGCAGCAAGCGACTTCGGTAGATTCTAAAGCGTTGCAATTAAATACTATTACAACAGCAATGCCTTTTTTAAGTATCAATCCTGATTCTCGTTCTGGTGCATTAGGTGATGCGGGTACTGCTTTGAGTCCAAATGCAAATTCATTGTTTTGGAATACTGCTGGAATAAGTTTTTCTAAAAATAAATTAGAGATAGGTGGCTCTGTAGTTCCTTGGTTACGACAATTAACTAATGATATTAATTTGTATTACATCGCTGGATATACCAAGTTCAACGAAAGAAATGCATTAGCATTTTCTGTTCGTCAATTTACCTTAGGAGAGATTACCTATACAGATCAAAATGGTGCAGTATTACGACCCGATAAACCTTCAGAACAGGAATTAGCTTTAGGTTATTCTTTACGTTTAACAGATAAATTTAGTTTAGGTGTTAATGGTAAGTTTGCTTATTCTAACTTAACTGGAGGACTTATAACTGCAGGTGCCCAAACGAAAGCTGGTGTAGCAGGAGCTGCTGATATATCCTTTATGTATCAGAACACAGGGATGCAACTTGTAGGTAAAGCAGGAGAATTAAGAGTGGGGGCAACTATAAATAACGTTGGCAATAAGATTTCGTATTCTGCAAATGCATCTTCTGATTTTTTACCAACTAGTTTGAAGTTAGGAAGTTCTTATACAACCAAAGTGGATAATTACAATAGTATAGCAGTAACAATGGATTTGCAAAAACTATTAGTTCCAACACCTGCAATTTATAGTAATAATTCGATGATTGCTGGTAAATCTAGTGATGTGGGTGTTATTACAGGAATATTTCAGTCCTTTTCGGATGCGCCAGGAACCCCTTTGCTCTTAAGTAATGGTAAGTATGATTTAAATACGGATGGAACAGCTAAAATTGTGAAGGGTACTAGGTTAAAGGAAGAGTTGTCTGAAATTTCTATTTCAGGAGGGGTTGAATATAACTATAACAAAGTGTTCGCGGTCAGAGGCGGCTATTTTCATGAAAGTAAAAACAAAGGAGCTAGACAATTTTTCACCTTTGGTGCTGGTTTAAAGTATAATATTATGCAAATTGATATTTCCTATATTGCAGCTTTACAACGTAATAGTCCATTAGCAAATACTTTGCGTTTTTCCTTATTGTTTACCATAAAAAGCGATCAAAATTAATATGACTTCATTGCGTATAGGATATGGTGTTGATGTACATCGTTTAGGAGAAGGTTACCGTTTGGTTGTTGGTGGAGTAGAAATACCTTCGACTTTTGGAGCAATAGGTCATTCAGATGCAGATGTTTTGTTACATGCTATTTGTGATGCATTGCTAGGTGCGGCTAATTTACGCGATATCGGTTTTCATTTCTCAGATACTGATCCGCAATATAAAGGAATTGATAGTACACTACTTTTGAAACGTGTCGTTGAATTGATTGCAAATAAGGGTTTTTCCGTTATTAATATTGATTGTACCGTAATTTTAGAAAAACCAAAAGTTAATCCACATGTACCAGCGATGCAAAAGATAATTGCTTCGATTTTAAATGTTACGGAAGAGGAGGTTTCTATTAAAGCTTCTACGCATGAAAAAGTTGATTCTTTTGGTGAGGGTAGAGCAATCAAAGCCTATGCTTCTTGTTTACTTGAAAAGAATAAAGGGTAGTAAATTAGTTATTTACTAATTGCATACTCCACGCTTCTGCTTTTTGTTCAAACCAAGGTTTAATCGTTGGCCAAATTGTTTTGAAAAGTTCAGAATCACGATACTTGTTTAAATCTTCTTCTTTTTCCCATTTGCTATGGGTAATAAAAATAGCTGGATTGTGTAAATCTTGTATCATGTACATTTCGATACAACCAGGCTGCTCATTTACTTTTGTGACAACTTGATTAAACAGTTCTAAAAAGGAAGCCGTTTTTGTTGTTTGAAAATGTAATTTTACAATCCTGTAAATCATAAAAATAAAGATTCTAGCGTGTCTTTTGATCCTCTAGGGGTGAATTCTACGCGTACAATATCATTAATACTCATTCCGAAAAGTGCGGTTGCGCTATTTCTTCTATCAGTTGCACCTTGATTTAACGCAATTTCAAGATAGTCGTTAGAGTTGAAAATTGCAACCTTTTCTCCTTTTGGTACATCGGAATAGGAAATAGATATGGTATCAATGAAGTATTCTTTTCTTCGGAAGAAGATCGTGAATGGAATCTCTTTGTCAAATTTATTAAAGTCTGTTCGCGTAATATTGGTAATTAAATTACCAAAGTGATCAATATGAATTACATTTCCTTTGATTACATTTTCTTCAAAAACAGGTTGGAAAGTATATGCTTTTTGGAAATCTTCAAATTCAGAGCAGAAAGAGTCTATTGGTACACCGGAAGAAATTTTACATGCAGCAGGCACTAAAATATTTTTTGTAGGGAATTTAAAAACATTTTTAGAAGATAATACATCATCGATTCTCCAAAAACCTTGATGTTCATCTTCACCAATTAACAAGCTAAAAAATCCATTGTCATTCGAAATAAAATAATGGTCTTTATATTTCATTATTGCTGGGTAGGAACTCAATGAATCATCCATTAAATTAATCATGGGTTCACTATTTACCCCCATGATGTGGACTGTACCTTTTGGAAATTCGTGGAAACAATTTTGGAGGGCAAAGGTAGCTTGTAAAATGGAAAATGATTGGACTTCGTGTGTGATGTCAATGATTTGTATTTGGTCAATATGGGATAGTATCGCACCCTTTATAGCAGCAACATAATGGTCTTTCAAACCCATGTCTGTTGTAAGCGTAATTATTGGCATCTTTAATTATTGATGTGTGATTGACAAAAAAAATATAACTTTGGTGTAAAATTAAGATTTATTCTAACAAGAAAGTTCAATTACACATTTTATAACGAATATTTTTGGAGAAAATTTGCACATTAGAAGGGATTAATCCAGTTGATTTTTTCGGGGTTAATAATGTTTATTTACAAATACTTAAACGTTATTATCCGAAATTAAAAATAGTATCCAGGGGAAATGATTTGACATTAATTGGAGATGACGAAGTAATTGCTTTGTTTGAACGAAAATTAAATCAATTGATGGAATATTTTCATCGTTATAACACATTGAATGAGAATATCATCGAGCAAATTCTACTTGAAGACCCTAGTTTAAAACCAGTAACACAAGGAGATGAAGTACTTGTGCATGGAAATAATGGTTCGAAGATTAAGGCTAAAACAATTAATCAGCAAAAGTTAGTAGCGGAAACTAATAAACATGCAATGGTGTTCGCTGTTGGTCCTGCTGGAACAGGAAAAACATATACTGCAATCGCTTTGGCAGTAAGAGCATTAAAGGCAAAAGAAGTCAAACGTATTGTATTAACGAGACCGGCGGTTGAAGCGGGCGAAAATCTTGGTTTTTTACCAGGGGATATGAAGGATAAATTAGATCCTTATATGATGCCTTTATACGATGCTTTACGGGATATGATTCCACCTGAAAAATTAATTCAGATGATGGAATTTGGAATTATTGAAATTGCTCCACTTGCGTTTATGCGTGGTAGGACATTGGATAATGCATTTGTGATTTTAGATGAGGCACAAAATGCAACTGTGATGCAAATGAAGATGTTTTTGACACGTATGGGGCAAACAGCACAGTTTATAGTAACGGGTGATATGTCTCAAATTGATTTACCATCTAAGCAACGGTCAGGACTTTCCTATGCATTAGATGCATTGAGAGGGGTGGAAGGTATTGGTGTCGTTCGTTTAAATCAAAATGATGTTATACGTCATCCTTTGGTTAAAAAAATCATTGAAGCTTTTGAGAAGAAAGAAGCGAGTGAGACACGGGATGTTGGACAATAGACGTTAGACAAGAGACATTAGATGTTAGACAAAAGACATTAGACAAAAGAGATTAATAAACTATTTATAATTTAACAATGAGTAACACTATAAGTACCACTAATTATAATTTTCCTGGGCAGTTATCTGTTTATAAAGGAAAAGTGAGAGATGTTTATACATTAGAAAACGACCTAGTTGTAATGATAGCATCCGATCGTATTTCTGCATTTGACCATGTACTTCCTAAGGGCATTCCTTTCAAAGGTCAGGTTTTGAACCAGATTGCAACCTTATTTTTAAATGCTACAAAAGATATCGTTCCGAATTGGTTGTTAGCAACTCCAGACCCATCTGTTTCTATAGGTTTGAAGTGTGAACCAATTCGTGTGGAAATGGTTATTCGTGGTTATTTAGCAGGACATGCTGCGCGTGAATATGCGTTAGGAAAAAGAGAAGTGTGTGGCGTAACACTTCCGGAAGGTTTAAAAGAAAATGATCGTTTTCCAGTACCAATAATTACCCCAACTTTGAAAGCAGATGCTGGTCATGATGAAGATATTTCTAGAGAGGAAATCATTGCGAAAAATTACGTACCCAAAGAAATATACGAACAATTAGAAGTCTATACACGTGCTTTGTTTCAACGTGGTTCAGAAATGGCGTTAGAAAGAGGTTTGTTGTTGGTAGATACGAAATATGAGTTTGGATTGAAGGATGGAAAAGTGATATTAATTGATGAAATCCATACGCCAGATTCTTCCCGCTATTTCTATGCGGATGGTTATCAAGAAAGACAAGACAAAGGAGAAAATCAAAAACAATTATCCAAAGAATTTGTGCGGCAATGGTTGATTGATAATCATTTTCAAGGATTGGAAGGACAAAAAATTCCGGACATGCCAGAAGAATTTGTGCAATTGGTTACGGATCGTTATATTGAGCTTTTCGAGAAAATTTCTGGTACAACGTTTGTAAAAGCAGATAATACCAACATTGAAGCGAGAATTCAAAAAAATGTAGAAGTATATTTGGAGTCTAATTAGATGACAGATATTAGACTTTAGACATGAGACCTTGGACTTTTTGGGTTGATTATAAAATAATTAGCCGTGGGAAAAATCTCACGGCTTTTTTTCTGATAAAAATCAGTTTTTTTTCTAATTGCTATCATTCTATATATTTCTTGATTTTCAAAACTTTGCAGTATACAAAATCAAATAAATATGGAAGCAAGTAATTTAGAAGTAAGCGTATTAAAAGAATCAGAATTTAATCGTTTTGGATTAATTAGTATTATTTTATTAGTTGTAGGTTGTGTTGGTGGTGTAGCGGTTGGTTTGGGTGCAATTAAATATACAGGAACACTTATTTTGTGTGTTGTACCAACCATGACAACATTAAGTTTGTTATTAGCCGTTGCTCCAATGAAATGGATTTGGAGATCTGCAATGTTAAGTTTGGCAATTGATTTAATTTTGATAATTTACTTTTTGTTTATTGAGAAATAAGAATTTTTTTGCAAATAATTAGTTTTTACCCAAGATGAAAGTCTTGGGTTTTTTTGTGTCTTTCATTTTGTATGTTAACTTTGATGACATGAAATTTTTTTGGTGTTTATATGTTGTTCTTTTAATAGTTTCTTGTAAATCTAAGAATACTAAGGAAGTTTCTATGGATGAACTAAGTAAACCTTCCATACATTATACAACAAAGGAGAAAAAACAGCTTGTCAAGTTGTCAAAATTGTCTGCTTATGATTCGATTTCTTTTTTTTCTAAAAAGTTAGCAGATACTTTAGGGATTGCAAAGAATCAAATTCATCGTATTACCACTTTCGTATTTCCGGATCGCTTTAATCCTATAAAATCGGATAAATGGTATGGAATTTCTCCGGGTGATTCATTTGTTTATAAACACTGGATTTATGCAGATACTAACGTTGCAGAAAATACTTATTTCAATTGGTTAGATAATTTTGGAGACAAACATTTATCCTTGAAGTTTGGGGATAAAGTGCGTGTTTCGTCAAATGCTTTTGTACTTTTACAACAACATCGAAGTGTATTGTTGTTGGAGTCTAAAAACCAACTAAATAAAGACAATATTTTGATATTATTAGATACTTTGGGATTTGGTAGCACGTGGAAATTTGTGCTTTTTCAGAATAAAGGAAAAAAAATAGAATGGTTCGAACAATTTAATTTAATCCAAAAAAATGAAAATAGTAAACCGTAGTTACATTACAATTTATCCTAGACAGTCATTTTGGGATTGGGCAAATCAATATAATTCAGAAGTGAAATTTGATGCAGGAGATGCTACAGAAGGGACAGTATATTTAGTTGAAGAAGATTTTTTTGATTTTGAACCTGTACTAGAGAAGAACTTTAAAAAGATGTTCAAGAATGAACTTTCTAGTGTAACAGATGAAGAAGAATATTGGCCTGTAAAATTAACCATGGAGTTGTTTTTAGAATGGTTTGTGATTGATTTTGGATCGATTGTGGTTGATTTAGAAAAATCGGATTTACGAAGTGAGTGACGAGAGACGGTCCTTCGATAGCCTCAGGAACCGTGTTGAGTAATGAAATACGGGTGACGAATAGGCTGAGCGATGCGTGAATTTAATAGTGACGGGATGTATTTAAAGCATATTAATTTAATCAATTTCAAGAATTATGACCAGGCGGAGTTTTCGCTTGAATCAGGTGTGAATTGTTTTGTAGGGAGGAATGGAATTGGTAAAACGAATGTGTTAGATGCTGTACATTACTTAAGTATGTGTAAGTCCTATTTGAATCCAATTGATAAGCAAAACATTCGCTTTGAAGAGAAGTTTTTTGTCGTACAAGGTCAATGGGATGTTGAAGGGGATGAGGTGGAAATTTATTGTGCAGTTAAGGCAGGAGAAAAAAAGGTTGTTAAACGCAATAAGGTTACTTACGAAAAATTAGGAGATCACATAGGAGAATTCCCATCGGTAATTATTTCTCCGTATGATCGAGATTTGATTTCGGAGGGGAGTGAATCGCGCCGTCGTTGGGTGGATGGTATCATTTCTCAATTTGACCGGGAATATCTTTATAGTTTAGTGAAGTATAACAAAGTCTTGGATCAACGGAATATGTTGTTAAAACAGTTTTATGAAAACGGATTCTTTGAACGAGAAAGTATTGAGGTATGGGATATACAGTTGGAAGCCATTGGTAATGAAATCTATCAAAAGCGAATTTCTTTTCTAGAAGAATTTATACCGACGTTTCAATATTATTATGAATTTATTGGTAACGAAACGGAGCATGTAAAATTGGAGTATAAATCTCAATTAAATGATGCTTTGTTTACAGATTTATTGATTCAAAATTTGAAAAAAGATTCGTTTTCTGGATATACGAATGCTGGGATTCATAAAGATGATTTTGTTTTCTTGATTAATGATCATTTGGTCAAAAAGTTTGGTTCACAAGGTCAACAAAAGTCTTTTGTGATAGCATTACGTTTAGCGCAATTTGATTGGTTGAAAAAGCAATTGAATAAGAAGCCTATATTGCTTTTGGATGATATATTTGATAAGTTAGATAACCATCGTGTTGAAAAATTAATGAAGTTGGTATCTGATAATGTTTTTGGACAAGTGTTAGTTACAGATACAGATAAAGAACGTGTTGCAACCATATTTAATCGTATCTCGATGGATTACAAGTTGTTTGATATGGTTGAATTAATGGAGAAATAATATGGATGAAAGAAAACGAATTTCTAATCAAAGTACATTAGGGGATGTGATTGATAAGTTAATGAAGGCGTATGGCTTGGATAGTCGCATGAAAGAAATGGAAATTATCCATAAATGGGAAGAAATGATGGGGCGAGCAGTTTCTGCAAGAACAACAAACATTTCTATTAAAAATCAGGTATTGCATTTAACATTAGATTCCTCTGTGATGCGCGACGAATTAATGCAAGGTAAATCAATCATTATTCAACGTGTGAATGAAACCGCAGGTTGCGTGATGATTCGGGATGTTTGGTTTAGTTAAATCTTCTAAAAAATCAATTAGTATTAAATATATTCTTGAAAATTGCGTTAATTTTAATGCATTAATACAACTAACTATGTTCCAAAAAATATTTATCCTTTCTATTTTATTTATTTCATTTAACTCTTTTTCTCAACAAAATGGTTTATTGAAAGATGCTAAAAAAATTGAAGAAATCTACAACTATATACATTATATGTATGTGGATGAGGTTAATTCTAAAGAAATAACAGAATCAGCTATTGTTGCTGCATTAGAGAAATTAGATCCGCATTCTGTTTATATTTCTAAAGAAGATGTGGATGATGCAAATCAGCAGATTAATGGTAGTTTTTTTGGTGTAGGTATTCGTTTTCAATTATTAAAAGATACTTTAATTGTGGTTGCCACTATTCCTGGTGGACCTTCTGAAAAAGTTGGTTTACGAGCAGGTGATAAAATACTAAAAGTTGGAGCAGATAATATTGCAAATGTAAAATTGAAAAATTCTCAGGTACGTGAAAAATTGATGGGTGACTTGGGTAGTAAAGTAAAAGTTGAAGTACTTCGAAAAGGTGAACCGAATTTATTAAATTTTGAGATTACCAGGGGTAAAATTCCAATGCATTCTGTGGATTGTCATTATATGATTACACCTGAGACTGGGTATTTGAAATTAAATAGTTTTTCGCATACTACCACAGATGAGATTAAGGCAAGTTTGGCAGATTTAACGAAGAAAGGCATGAAGCATTTGATTTTAGATTTGCAAGATAATGGGGGAGGTTTGATGTATGCTGCCAAAACAGTAAGTGATGAGTTTTTGACGAAAGATAAGTTAGTTGTTTATTCTCAAGGAAAACACCAACCACGTCAGGATATGAATTGCGATACTAAAGGTTCGTTTGAAAAAGGGAAATTAATTGTATTAGTGAATGAAAATTCAGCTTCAGCGAGTGAAATTGTTTCTGGTGCTATTCAAGACTGGGATCGCGGATTGATTGTAGGACGCAGAACATTTGGGAAAGGGTTGGTACAACGTCCAATAGATTTATCTGATGGATCTCAAATCCGCTTAACTATTGCGCGTTATTTCACGCCAACAGGTAGAAATATACAAAAACCATATGGAGAAAATTCGGAAGAGTATCACAATGATGTTTTGAAAAGACTAAAACATGGGGAATTAATGAATCAAGATAGCATAAAATTTCCCGATTCTTTAAAATACAAAACGTTGGTTAAACAGCGCACAGTATATGGTGGTGGAGGAATTATGCCAGATGTTTTTGTACCGCTCGATACAAATGCATTTACTAAGTATTTCAGTAGTATTTTGGGGACAGGCTCATTTAACACTTTTTCTTTGACTTATGTGAATAAAAACAGAGAGAAGTTAAAAGTAGATTACTCTGATTTCGATAGTTATTTATCTAAATTTACGTGTGATAAGGTGTTTATGGATGAATTTTTTAATTATTTATCCAAAGAGCAACCAACATTGAAGTTGGATGAAAAAGAATATCCTGCAAGTGAAAAATTGATAAAATTATTTTTGAAAGCGATGATTGCGCAAGATTTATGGGGAACTACAGAGTTTTATCGAATTTACAATGAGCGTAATGATATCCTTAAGGCGGCGTTGAAAACGTTGAAGAATGGAAGTTACGAGAAAGCAGGGCTTGAGTGACGGTCCTTCGATAGCCTCAGGAACCGAAGTTAGGAGTGACGAATGTGGATGAAAATTGAATAACTATTTATATATGAAACGATTTTTTTTGACTTTTGGAATTTTAATTACGTTTGCTTCTTGCACAACTTCTTCACAAAATAAGGAAGAAGAGGATGGATTTAGAGTTTTAACAGAAGGGGAGTCGGATGCAGAATTGGCGGCAAAAGTTAAAGTATTTGAAGAAGAACAACGTATGTTGAAAGAATCTAAAACTACTTTTCAGTTAGATAAAATCTTACATGATTTTGGTGTTGTAAAATCAGAATCCGAAAACACCTGTAAATTTAAAGTAACAAATATTGGTAAAAATCCATTGATTATTGATAAAGTATCTGCGAGTTGTGGATGTACTACACCGCATAAGCCAGAAAGACCAATTTTACCAGGGAAATCAGATTATATAGAAGTTGGGTTTAATCCTAAACCAGGTCAGAAAGGAGAAATTACAAAAACAGTTACTATAGAAGCTAATACTGAACCTCTTTTAACAGAGGTTCAGGTTAAGGCTGTTGTTAAATAATTAAATTTTCTTCACTCTTACAGCATTCATGCCTTTCATACCTCTTTCTAATTCAAAAGAAACCGCATTTCCTTCTTCTACTTCTTGCAGTAAACCGTGAACGTGTACAAAATATTTTTCTTGCGTTTCATTTTCTTTAATGAATCCAAAACCTTTCTGGTGATTAAAGAAATCAATTCTTCCAACTCGTACAGCAGGCATTTCTTCTTCTACACGTTTAGGTACAGATATTTCAATACTTGACAGTGCGATTTTTTTCTTTGTTGCTGGATCTGGCGGAGTATCAGAGATGTGACCATTTTCATCTACATAAGCCATCATCGCATCTAATCCACTTGCAGTAGGATTTGATTTACGTTCCTCCATTTTGAGGTTCTTATCTTGACGTTTTTTTAAACGTTTTTTTTCTTTTTCTTTTTTGTTGTAGGTTTCTTGGGACTTAGCCATGCACTAGATTAGTTGATAAAACAAAAAAATACCAGCGAAGTAAGCACGTGTATCAATCAGACGAAAAGGTAATGAGAGATAAGAAATTAAATGTAGGTATTACCAATTAAGGATGTACAAAGTTACAATAAAAAAGGGACGTAAAACACGCCCCTTTGAATATCCTAAAAATATATGTGTTTTATTTTAGTTTGAAATGTTTTTCTGCTTCATCAGCTATATATCCTCCTATTGCTAATGAAGCTGTTGCTGCAGGTGAAGGAGCGTTTAAAACATGAATGGAATTACCGTGGTATTCAATTCGGAAATCATCTCTTGTATCTCCGTCGACACCTAATAATAATGCACGAACACCAGCTCTTCCCGGTACAATATCATCCATGGTTAAGCTTGGAATCATTACTTGTAGCGTTTTTAAGAATAATTTTTTAGAGAAAGCACGACGGTATTCATTGATACCATAACGCATATTTTGAAAGAATAACTTCCAAGTTCCTTGATAGGTTAATGCGTCCCAGGTATCTCGTAAGGAAAAATCGGTTTTGCCATATCCTTCCCTTTTGAAAGTAAATACTGCATTTGGACCACACTCTATATCACCGTTAGTCATGCGCGTAAAATGAACTCCTAAGAAAGGAAAAGCAGGATCTGGAACAGGATATACTAAGTTTCTAACTTTTTTCTTGGCATCTTCGGACAATTCATAATAATCTCCACGGAATCCGACTACTTGTTCTTTCAGATTAACCCCATCTTTACGTGCTAATCGATCCGCTTGAAGACCTGCACAAAAAACGAGATGTTTTGCTTCAAAATTTCCTTTGTTTGTAATAATAGTTGAAGAAGAAGCACCTTTTTTAACATCGATAACTTCATGTTCTAACAGCAGCTTACTTTCAGGTTGTGTCTTAATAGCAAGTTCTACCATTTTCGCAGTAGCACCTCTAAAATCGATGATTCCAGTACATGCAACAAATAAACCTGCAATTCCTTCAACATATGGTTCGTATTCTTTTATTTCTGCGCCTGTAATTTTTTTTAGCCCTTCAATTTGATTTGCAACACCATTTTGATAGATTTTTTCTAAGTACTCTAGTTCACTTTCTTTTGTTGCAACAACGACTTTGCCACATATTTCATGTGCAATGTTATGTTCTTTTGCGAAGGCAACTAATTCGTGACGTCCTTCTACACAATTTTTTGCTTTTAAAGAACCAGGTTTGTAATATAAACCAGAGTGAATAACTCCAGAATTATGTCCAGTTTGATGATCTGCCAAACATTTTTCTTTTTCAATCAAAATGATTTTAAGATTTGGATACTTATTTTGAAGTTTGTATAAAGTTGCAGCACCAACAATTCCACCACCAATTATTCCAATATCATACGTCATACTTTCTGTTTTTTGTTGCGCAAAAGTAATAAAAAAAGAGACTTAACAAGATGAAAAAGTGGCTGAAGTCGTCCTTGTTAAAATATCGATGTATGTTCATTTTTAGTCCGAAAATAAATAACGTTGGTAGGATACAAATTGTACCAATTAATAGAAATGGATTTTTCTGTTCTTTAAATAATTTTACCCCTAGGAAAGTTCCGAGTACCATGAAAGAAACTACTGAATCTAACGCGACAAAACTAAATTTGGTGAACATTAAGGATATTAGCAAACAGCTAATTCCTTTGGTAAACAAACCTATTTTCCAGTTTTTTATATTTATTTGATTGATTTCGAGTATTGAAATACAGAAATAATATGAAGTAACACTAATACAAATCCAGGAAGGAAATTTACCATAGAAACCAAAGTATATAAAGAATAGATGGCCAAATAAACCTAGAAATGTAGAGATACTCATCCAAATAAAAAAACGTATAAAACTAGTGAGGTTTGTATCGTTTTTCTTTCTAAGATACATATAAAAAAGCAGTGCAGTAAAGCAGATTAAACCGTCCCAAAGAATTGCCATAGGTTCCTGAAGGTGTAGGCCTAAAAAATCAAAATAAATAATTGCTTGTTGTTGCACGACTCAAAAGTAAACAAAAAATAAACTGTAAAATTCTTTAAACACACGGAGAATGCGTTTAACTTTACGAATCAATTAAATTGTTTTAATGAAATTACCGTCAAAATACATGGAGGATGCGGTGGAGCAACTAGCAACACTTCCCAGTATCGGAAAGCGAACTGCATTACGTTTGGTTCTACATTTGTTAAATCGTAAACCAGAGGAAATTGAGCGATTTGCGCAAGCATTTATTACGATGAAAGCGAAAGTTAAACATTGTGTTTCCTGTGGTAACATATCCGATGAAGAATTATGTTTTGTTTGTGTAAATCCACAACGTACACGATCTATTATTTGTGTTGTAGAAGATGTTCGTGATGTAATGGCTATTGAAGAAACATCCTCTTATAAAGGTGTTTATCATGTCTTGGGAGGGATTATATCTCCTATGGATGGTATTGGTCCTGCAGATTTAAATATACCATCGTTAGTAGAAAAGGCGGGTAGTGGCGAGGTGGAAGAAATTATTTTTGCTTTGAGTCCAACGATGGAAGGGGATACTACCAATTTTTACTTGTATAAAAAACTAAAAGAGCATGCAGTTCGTATAACTACCTTGTCGCGAGGGGTTACAGTAGGTAGTGAATTACATTATGCTGATGGTTTAACTTTAGGAAGGTCCATTGTAAATCGCACGGATTTTAAGGTCAATTAGTTGAATAAGAGTTTTTTTGAGTTGATAGTTTCATATTTATTTACCCTTCATTTATCGCTCTTCACTCATTTAAACCAACCCCTTTTATAAAAAGCAAGTAATAGAATTCCTGTGATTGCCACCATGATACCCCAACAAATATAATACCCATATTTCATTCCTAATTCAGGCATGTTTTCGAAGTTCATTCCATATACACCAACAATGAATGTTAATGGAATAAATATAGCACTTACAACCGTTAGTAGTTTCATTACTTGGTTCATTCGTTGTCCTTGAACAGCAAAGTATAGGTTTGAAAATCCATCGAGAATTTGTTTGTTGTCGTCAATTTCCTCTAACACTGTTATGCAATTATCTTTGATTTCGGAGAAATAATAGTGATTCGATTTATCAATTAGAGGATTTACAACTCGTTCTAAATGAGAGGCTATTTCTTTTAGCGGAAATACTATTTTACGTAATTCAATTAGTTTTCTTTTTTGAATTTCAATTTCTTTTAAAATTTCGTTATCCGGTTTATTTATTAAACGATGTTCAATTTTCTCAATGGAATTGACGATATCATCTAACACTTCAAAATAATTATCGGTAATACTTTCAAGTAATCTAAATAATAAAAAGTCAGGACCTTTGAATCTAATTTTTCCACGTTTTTTTTCAATTCGATCACGCACATCATTAAAATGTTGTGCTTTCTTGGATTGAAATGAGATTAGAAAATTTTCTCCAAGAATAAAGGAAACTTGATCTTTATTTAAGAAGAAGGAATTTAAACCTTTGGATAATGCAGATCGAACAGAGAAAAACACATATTCAGGATATTCTTCTATTTTGGGTCTTTTTTCTGTTTTGTA
>CANHRS010000057.1 GCA_947463445.1 Flavobacteriia bacterium
AGTCATTAGCTCTACCTCCTCTTCATTTGGTGGAGCTACTTTAAAAATGATATCACATTTATAAATTTCTGCAGGATCATAACAAATTTCTGCTCCTGCTTCTGAATATTCGTTATCGGTAAAATTAGAGTTTTCACCACTTTTCGTTTCAATTTTCACACGATGACCATTAGAAACTAATAAGGAAACTGCTTCTGGCGCAAGCGAAACACGACGTTCTTGAAACGTAGTTTCTTTTGGAATTCCAATATGTAGGCTTCCTTTTTTCTTTTTGATTTCAAGCATTTCTACTTGTGGCAACATTCCACTTTCTTTGATTAATGCCTTTAATAAATCGGGATTAGTCTTCATGTTTTATCGTTATGATTCTACTTAAATCTTCTTCTACGCGAAGATACACCCAAATTGTGTTATCTGGCAACATTTCTTGCATCTTTTCTGGCCATTCAATGAAACACACTACATTTTGGTATACTAATTCTTCGATTCCAATATCGTACACCTCATCGATTGAATTTAAACGATATAAATCAAGGTGATAGACTTTTCCTAATAAACTAGACTGATATTCGTTAATCAAAGAATAGGTAGGAGAACCTTCCAACTCTTCTACCCCAATTGATTTCAAAATAGTTTGCACAAACGTAGTTTTCCCTGCTCCCATTTGTCCTTCTAGAGCGACAATTTTGTAATCATTTAGAAGGTCTGCAAGGTAGACTGCAGGGGATTTTAGGTCGTGGAGGGTGGTGATATGGAAGTCCATTGTGGTGATTTGAGGCATAAAAATACAATTATTTTGTCACTTTTTGGAGCAGCAAAAAGTAACCAAAAACTGCTTGTCGCTAGAAAAGCAACCACCCATTACGAAACGTAAACGAGAAAAAATAAACTCGTCGTACCTCCTCAAACACTATTTTTTCTTGCGTTTACTTATTCTATGGGGCCCGGTTTTACTTTTCTAATGCGACGATATCCGGACCGCTAAAATATGTTTCGAGTTTATTTCAACCGCTTTTTTAGAAGTGTTTACGAAGATTTAGTATTGTTTTTTGACAAAGTCAAAAATGCTCTGCGACCTCATAAACGAAAAAACTTCCAAATCTTAAAAAAAAACTCTGCGTTAAAAAATTATTTCTTCGACACCAATTCTACATATGGTATCATTAATTCTTCGAGTGAAATCCCACCGTGTTGGAAGGTATTCATGTAGTAATTTACAAAATGATTGTAGTTGTTTGGGTATACGAAGTAATCCGCTTCCCGCGCGAAAACGTATTCACTTGAAAGGTTCGATTTTGGAAGAAAAGCTAGTTTTGGGTCACGGATAGAAAACGCCTCTTTTTCTTTGTAAGTCATGTTACGACCAGACTTATAACGTAAGTTCGGATTTGTTTCTTTTTCTCCCGCCAACTTAATTGGATTCGTAACTTTCACACTTCCATGATCGGTAGTAATAATCACCTTCCCACCAGCATCTGCAATTTTCTTAAAGATATCTTGTAAAGGAGAATGTTCAAACCAAGAAGCAGTTAGTGAGCGATATGCTGCCTCATCATCTGCTAATTCTTTAATGATATTCATTTCGGTACGTGCATGTGAAAGCATGTCCACGAAGTTGTATACAATGACATTCAAATCATTACTTTTCAACTGATTAAAATTATCGACTAATTTCTTTCCAGCCTCTAAATTTGTGATTTTGTTGTAGGAGATTTTACAAGATTTACCTAATCGTTGCAAATTTGCTTCTAACAATTCTTTCTCATACATGTTTCTTCCTCCCTCTTCTTCTTCTGTCACCCAAAATTTCGGAAACATTTTTTGAATTTCAGAAGGCATTAATCCTGCGAATAAGGCATTACGTGCATAATGCGTGGTCGTTGGTAGAATACTTAATACAATCTCTTCTTTCGCTACCGTAAAATACTTAGAGACAATTGGTTTTAACACTTGCCATTGGTCATAACGCAAATTATCTATCACCACAAAATAGATTTTTTCAGTCGGTAAAAGTGGGGCTACTTTATTTTTTATTAAAGTATGTAACATTTCAGGTGCCGACTTACTGTCTTGCAACCAATCCGTATAATTGTCTTCTATAAAACGGGAAAACAAATCATTCGCTTCTTTCTTTTGGGAAAGTAAGATTTCGGTCATTCCAGAATCCTGGATTTTTTCTAATTCTAATTCCCAATATACAATCTTTTGATATAGTTCAATCCATTCTTCAATGGTATCACAAGCATCTATTTTTTGTCCTAAACTTCTAAATTCTTGTTGGTAATTAGAATTGACTTTATCCGAAACAATTTTTTCGTGTTCTAAATTCTTTTTCAGACAAAGCAACAATTGATTTGGGTGTACAGGCTTAATCAGATAATCTGCTATTTTACCGCCTATTGCTTCCTCCATAATAGATTCTTCTTCACTTTTCGTGATCATCACTATCGGAACTGAAGGCTTTTTCTCTTTGATACGAACCAAGGCATCTAAACCAGAAATTCCAGGCATATTTTCATCCAAGAAAATGATATCATATTCGTTTTCTAAACATAAATCGATGGCTTCCGAGCCATTATTAATTGTCTCTACTAGATATCCTTTTGCTTCTAAAAAAAGAATATGTGGTTTTAATAAATCAATTTCATCATCTACCCAAAGAATTTTCGCTGCCATATCCTAATATTTTATAGTTTTGGTAAAAACGTTTTAAATTTATTCAATTGAGACCAATTCTCCACCGAAAAAACAAAAAGAAATTAGTAAACGATCCTGTATACGGTTTTATTGCCATTCCAGACGACTTAATTTTCGACATTATTCAACATCCTTACTTTCAACGTTTACGCAGAATTTCTCAATTGGGACTCACTAATTTAGTTTATCCAGGAGCGTTACACACACGGTTTCACCATGTTTTGGGAGCTATGCATTTAATGACGATTGCTATTGCAACTATTCGTCGTAAAGGACATGAGGTCACTCCAGAAGAAGAAAGAGCGGTTTTGATAGCAATCTTGTTACACGACATCGGTCATGGACCTTACAGTCATACCTTGGAATATGACATTGTCAATAAGGTAAGCCACGAAGATATTTCAAGCTATTTCATCGAACGTTTAAGCAAAGAATTTGATGGACAATTAGATTTGGCTTTATTGATATTCAAAAACAAATACCACAAAAACTTTTTATATCAGTTAGTTTCAAGTCAGCTCGATATGGATCGCTTGGATTATTTAAATCGCGATAGTTTTTATACGGGTGTCTCCGAAGGAAAAATTGGGTCAGACCGTATCATCGAGATGCTGAATGTTCATGAAGGAAATTTAGTTCTGGAAGAAAAAGGGATTTATTCGATTGAGAAATTTATTGTTGCAAGACGTTTGATGTACTGGCAAGTGTACCTGCACAAAACAGTAACTGCATCCGAATTGATGTTGATTAAAATCATGCAGCGCGCCAAAGAATTAAGTACACAAAATGTGGAATTATTTGCGAGTCCTGCATTTCAATTTTTCTTAAAAAATGCAATTACGAAAGATGACTTTCAAAACAATTCTGAAGTTCTAGAGCAATTTGCACAAATGGATGATTACGATATCCTTGGAGCTGTCAAAGTATGGCAAAATCATTCCGATAAAATTTTATCCTTTTTATGTAAACGGCTAATAAATCGCGAGCTATTTAAAATAGAATTATCGAAAGAACCCTTTAGTGAAGAGCGTATTCAATTAGAACGCGAAATTATCAAAGCTAAATACAATTTAAACGATGAAGAACTTTCTTATTTCGTTTACAGCGAAAAACGAAGTAACAATGCATATAATAAGAAGTATCAAAAAATTAATATTTTAATGAAAAATGGAGAGATTATTGATATTTCTCAAGCATCAGATAATTTGAATATTTCAGCTTTATCTCAACCTGTAGATAAATATTGTTTGTGTTATCCGGTCTAGACAAAAGACCATTAGACATAAGACTATTAGATAAAAGAGTAAAGACTCAACTTTCAATAATAATTCAAACAAAGGTCTTTTTTCTTTCATCTTGTAGCAAAACGATCTTTAATCTAAAAAAACTATGAGACAAAAGAGCAAAGATTCAAATTACTAAAGTAATCCGAACACAGATCTTTTTTTCTTTTATCTTTAAGCGAAGCGATCTTTAATCTAAAAAAACTCCTATGAAAACAGCAATTATACTGGGCGCATCCGGATTAGTTGGAACAGAATTAGTTTACCAACTTCTAAATACAACTGAATTTGATAAAGTGAAAATTTTTGTTCGTCGAAGCCTTGGCATTTCTAACCCCAAACTAGAAGAGCAAGTTATTGACTTTGATAACCTTTCCACTTGGAAACACGACTTGGTAGGTGACACTTTATTTTCTTGTATGGGGACTACCTTAAAAACAGCAGGTTCTAAAGAAAAACAATATATGGTAGATTACACCTATCCATATCAATGCATAGAAGCGGCAATTAACAACGGCACTAAACAAATCCTGCTTGTATCGTCGATAGGTGCAAAAGCAAGTTCTTCGAATTTTTACTTACGTATGAAGGGGGAATTAGAGGAAGCAATTACACAATTAAACCCACAGAATTTTATCATTTTTAGACCATCTATTTTGGATGGAAATCGTGTAGAGAGTAGACCAGCGGAATATTTAGGATTAAGAATCATGCGAATTTTTGGGAAATTTTCCATTTTGAAGAAATATGCACCAACGTTAGTGAGAGATTTGGCAGGGAGTATGATACGATTGGCTTTGATGGATAAGCAAGGGGTTAAGGTAGTGGAGAGTTTGGAGATTTGAGGTGTTGTTTCGCTGCGCGAAACATAGGATTTTCTCTTACTTTTTTCTGGTCAAAAAAGTAAGCAAAAAGACCTTTGTCGCTGTAAAAGCATCGGCTTTTATTTCGGAACGTTCGCTACAAAAACAAAACTCGTCGTACCTCCTCAAACACTTGTTTTTGTTACGCTACCTTACCCGATAAAAGCACGATTTACTTTTACTATGCGACGGATTTCGCTTCGGGTTATTATGTTTCGGTAGTACTTCGATGATCACGAACGTCAGACTGTGCGGATTCGAAGTACTTTATTCAATAATTGTTTAATTAAGCATTATTTCATTAATTACCATTACAAATCTAAAATGATCTTTATATTTTCACCCAATCTATCTGCTTGACTACTTGTCAATTCTCCTAATTTAGAAATTAGTCGCTTTTTATCAATTGCTCTAATTTGATCGACTAATATATCACTTAATACCTCAAGCTGACCTTTATTTAAATGAACTCTCAATAATTCACTTTCTGGTAACACATTCGTTGTAATAGGACAAATTATAAGCGATGGATGACTTTCATTTAGTAAATCCGTTTGGACTATAACCACTGGACGAACTTGTCCTGGCTCCGTTCCTTTTGCAGGATTTAATTTCGCAAGCCAAATTTCGAATTGTTTAATCTTCATCGATTAAATCTTCAAATTCATGTAAAATAGCCAACGATTCACTTCTTGAGGCATTAGATTCTTTTAGCAATTGTTTTTTTAATAGTGCACGTTTATTATATTCATTATAAAGCTTTAATGCTTCATTTATATATCTATTTCTAGCCAAATGTAATTTTGAAGTCAATATTTCAGTATCCTGAAAAATGGCATCATCTAATTTTAAAGAAAGAGTTTTCATTTTTGTTATTTTTACTAAAGATACATACTAATAGTATATACTCCAAAAAAAATAATCGAATTATCCATCAAAATACCTTAGTCTACTTGAACTTAGTATCTGTTTTTTTATTTTCTTTGCATAGGTCAAATACAAGACTATATTATGCTTGATTTTCAATGAAAAAATTTAAAAATCTAATATTTTATATCGTAACCATTGTAGGTTTTTCGGTTGCTATATATTGGATTATTGAATTTGGAAAAAAATTAGAATTAGGTAAGAAAATTAAATTGCCAATTTCGCACAATTCTAACTGGGTAGAATTTAAGACAACTCTACTTCACAATCTTGAGCATCCATTAGCGCTACTTCTAGCTCAGATACTAATCATCGTTTTAGTTTCAAGGTTGTTCGGCTGGTTATTCAAGAAAATTGGCCAACCAACAGTTATTGGAGAAATATTAGCAGGTATTTTACTAGGACCATCCTTGGTCGGCATGTATTTTCCGGAATTTTCCCATGCATTATTCCCAAAAGAATCCTTAGGTAATCTGCAATTTTTAAGTCAAATAGGCTTAATATTCTTCATGTTTGTGGTGGGGATGGAATTAGACATTAAAGTACTCAAAAACAAAGCAAACGATGCCGTAGTGATTAGTCACGCAAGTATTATCATTCCCTTTGCACTAGGAATGGGACTAGCATACTTTGTGTATGATTCATTTGCAGCAGAAGGGACACAATTTTTGTCATTCGCACTATTTATGGGTATAGCTATGAGTATCACCGCTTTCCCTGTGTTAGCTCGAATTGTACAAGAACGTGGCATGCACAAAACGAAATTAGGCACCGTAATAATCACATGCGCAGCAGCGGATGACATTACCGCATGGTGTATTTTAGCAGCAGTAATTGCAATTGTTAAAGCTGGAACCTTTGTTAGTGCTCTATATACTATTTGTTTAGCAGCTTTGTATGTGTTGACAATGTTAAAAGTAGTTCGTCCATTTTTAAGTAGAATTGGTGAAATAAATGCGACAAAAACGCACCTAAACAAGCAAGTTGTTGCGATTTTCTTCATCATTTTATTATTCTCAGCATGGGCTACAGAAAGCATTGGAATTCACGCATTATTTGGTGCATTTATGGCTGGTGCAATCATGCCAGAAAGCACAAGTTTTAGAGATATTTTCATCACTAAAGTAGAAGATATTGCGCTTATTTTATTACTCCCATTATTCTTTGTATTTACAGGTTTACGTACTGAAATTGGACTATTAAACGAAGGTCATTTATGGTTGGTTACTGGAATAATTATAACTGTTGCTGTTACTGGAAAATTTTTCGGAAGTGCTTTAGCTGCAAAATTTGTTGGTCAAAGTTGGAAAGATTCCTTAATTATTGGAGCTTTAATGAATACGCGCGGATTAATGGAATTAATCGTACTCAATATTGGGTACGATTTAGGTATCCTTTCCAAGGAAATATTCACTATGCTTGTTATCATGGCTTTGGTTACGACTTTTATGACTGGACCAGCATTAGATTTCATTGAATGGATTTTCAGTAAATCTACAAATGAAGAAAGTAATAGTGACGTGATAGAATCCAATAAATATCGTATTTTAATCTCTTTTGGTAACCCAGAAAGAGGTAAAATTTTACTTCGCTTAGCAAACAGTTTAGTGCGTAAATTAACTGATCATGCTGAAATTGATGTTATGCATTTAGCTCAAACGAATGAAATCCACCAATTCAACATTAAAGATCTGGAGTTAGAAACGATGACTCCAATCAAAGAAGAAGCATGGACATTAAAACAACGCATAACAACTATATTTCGGGCTTCAAACGATGTGCCTTCCGATGTTGCAGAAGAAGCAAATAAAGGCTCTTATGACTTATTATTAGTTGGAATAGGACAATCCATGTATGAAGGAAGTTTTTTGGGTAAAGTTCTTGGTTTTACTACACGTATCATCAACCCAGAACGACTAAAAAATCAATTGACAGGAAAAGAAAAATTATTTGACAAGTCTCATTTTGATGACCGAACACGTGATATCCTTTTAAATACGAATGTTCCTATTGGAATTTTCATTGAAAAAAATATTTCTCAAATTAATAATATAATTATCCCCTTCTTCAGCGAATCAGATGTTCAATTAGTGAATTATTTTCAAAAAATGATTACCAATGCAGAGGTGTTAGTTACTGTTGTAGATATTAATGGTTTCATTAAATCAAACGAAGAACTAAATACCCGTTTATCCCAAATTCAAGAATATTTCCCGAATCATTTACAGATTTTAAGTGAATGGGAAATTGAGAAAACATTGGTCAACAAATACGATTTAATGTTGGTGAGTTTAGAAAGCTGGGAGTCCTTGGTAATAGAAGATGAGGAGTGGTTGAATAATGCTCCGTCTACCTTAATCTTAAGACCAGCTTTGGTATAAAACTTAATATCACCTCCCTTCCACCTATACTTACGTTTGGTTTTCGAAAGCAATCCTTTCTCTCCTCACTTCGACAAGCTCAGTGTAAACAAGGAGGGAAGTAAAATCTCTGTTAATTTTTCGATTTCCGCTTTGGTATTAAAAGCATGAATGCAAATACGGATACGTTCTTGTCCTTGTGGTACTGTTGGGGAAAGAATTGCTTTCACAGCAAAATTATTTTCCTGTAATCTCTTGGCTAAACTTAAGGCATTTTCTACACCTGGAACTTCGATAATTTGTATCGGAGAATTAGCATCACTAACTCCTTGGTAATTCAATGTAGATCTGAAAAAGTCAATACTTGATTGTAACTGAATTCTCAATGTATTATCTGATGAGACTTCAATTTGTTGTTGAATCAACGCATAATCGTTCGTTGGCAATGCAGTTGTATAAATAAACGAACGGGCAAAATTGATGAGGTAATTTTTCAAGTCTTCCGAACCAAGTACCGCAGCTCCGTGAAAACCATATCCTTTACCAAAAGTAATGATTCGTGCAAATACATGCTTATTATAAGTTAATCCTTTGCCGTTTTCTCCTAAAACACCTGCCGCATGTGCTTCGTCGACAATTAAAAATGCATTGTATTTTACACATAACTCAATTATCGCATCTATTGGACAAATATCTCCATCCATCGAATATAAACTTTCCACAACAACAAATACCGTTCCTTCTGAAATCTTTATTTTTTTTTCTAAATCATGGAAATCATTATGGGAAAACGAGTAGCTTTTTGCATAACTCAAACGAATACCATCTCGGATAGAAGCATGAATAAGTGCGTCATAAATTACTGTATCCCCTTTTTGAGGTACAGAGGAAAAAAAACCAATATTTGCGTCATAGCCAGAGTTAAACACAAGCGCGGCTTCCGATTGAAAAAATGTAGCTAGAAAATTTTCACATGTTTCCGCCTCGAATGAATTACCAGAAATTAAGCGAGATCCTGTGCTTCCTAGGGAAGAGGTACGGGGGATGAGAGACAAAGGACGGCTTAGACCAAGATAATCGTTAGAATAGAAATCCACAAAATCAGTAAATAAAGAAAGGGAGCGATAGCTCCCTGATTCTTTTCTATTTTCTAATAATTGTAAAAATTTTGGCTTCACGATTATTCAACACTAATTTTTCGTGGTTGAAAAGATGCTTCCGCCAATTCTTGTTCACGCAATGCTTGTTTACGTTTCTTTTCTTCATTTATAGCATCTGGATTAGAAACTGGTTTTTCACCATCTGCAAAAGCTTGTTTAGGAAGCAATCCAAGAATATCAAACATTTCCTTATCCTCATTAAATTCAGGATTTGGTGTTGTTAATAGTTTGTCTCCAGCAAAAATAGAACCTGCTCCTGCCATAAAACAGAGTGCTTGACCTTCCATAGACATTTTTGTTCTACCAGCTGAAAGTCGAACTACAGATTCTGGAAACGCGATACGTGTAGTAGCAACCATACGAATCAATTCCCATTGTTCAATTGGTTTTTGATCTTCCATTGGTGTACCTTCGACAGCAACTAATGCATTGATTGGAATAGAATTAGGCGGCGTCTCCATCTCGATATAACTCATCAATAACCCAACTCTATCTTCAATCGCCTCTCCCATTCCGATAATTCCACCGGAACAAACAGTAATTCCTGCTTTACGCGCATTTTCTATCGTTTGTAAACGATCTTCATATTCACGCGTGGAGATTACATCTTTATAATAATCTTTCGAAGTATCTAAATTATGGTTATACGCAAATAAACCTGCATTTTTTAGACGTTTTGCTTGATCCTCATTCATCATACCAAGTGTACAACAAACTTCCATATCCAGGTTATTTACTGCCTGAACCATTTCAACAACATTGTCAAAATCTTTATTATCGCGTACCTCTCTCCATGCAGCCCCCATACATAAACGAGAAGAACCATTCGCTTTTGCATTTTTAGCTTGTTCAACAACAGAATCTACAGTCATTAATTTGTGGGCATCCACGCCAGTACTATAACGCGCTGCTTGCGGACAATATCCACAATCTTCCGAACAACCACCTGTTTTTATGCTCAATAAAGATGACATTTGTACCTCACGTGGGTTGTGAAATTGTCTATGTATCGTTGCAGCTTCAAAAACCAATTCTAATAATGGTTTATTATATAACTCTAAAAGAGTTTCTTTAGTATTGTATTGAGGATTAACTTTCATCTTTAAACTTTTTTCCCAAGTGGGTAATGTTGAGTGCAAATATACGAAATTGGGGATGAGTAAAAAAATATTGGAAGGATAAAACCGTCTAAAGTGATATATGATTGAATTTTAAATCTCCTCTCTTTATCACTCCTACAGGAGGAAAACAATTGGAATAACTATATTTGTTTCATATAACAATAAACGACAAATGTTTTTCTTGCTATCCAAAATACTTGACTTCTTAATTGCTCCAATCACCTGGATTGTAGTTGTATTGGCTATTGCTTTATTTACAAAAAATATACTACGTAAAAGAAAAACGTTGATTATATCTTTTGTTAGTTTATTGATTTTTTCTAATCCATTGATTTTTTCAATTTGTAATAACCTAATCCCAAGTTGCGACAGAGTGGTTTCAGATAACAAAAAAGAACACTTTCATGCAGCGATACTTTTGGGAGGAATGATTTCCTATGACGAATCGAAAGATCGAATTTTGTTTAATTCGAATATAAACCGACTAACCCAAACAGTTGAATTGTATAAAAAAGGAATCGTTAAAAAAATATTTATAACCGGTGGTTCTGGAAGTATTTTATATCCAAAAAAACGAGAAGCTAGTTTGTTAAAAAAATATATGATTACCTATTTTAATCTACCTGAAAAAGATATCCTAATTGAAAATAAATCCAATAACACGCATGAAAATGCACTTTTCTCAAAAAAAATATTGGATAGTTTGGGTTGGAAAAACCATAGATTATTGATAATAACCTCTCCCCTACACCAATACCGCGGACAAGCGTGTTTTGCAAAACAAGGATATAAAAC
Source organism: Flavobacteriia bacterium (assembly GCA_947463445.1). Taxonomy (GTDB): domain Bacteria; phylum Bacteroidota; class Bacteroidia; order Flavobacteriales_D; family Crocinitomicaceae; genus CANHVK01. Next base: position 11,207 of record CANHRS010000057.1, read on the forward strand.
ATATATATATTCTCAAAAATCTCAAAAAAATAGTTTGGAAAAAGTCTTACCTAAAAATCTATTTTTACCACAAGCAGAAATCCTGCTTGAATGGAATAATTTTCTACACGAATTAATCGGTGTTATCACCTACAAAATAGCAGGATATATTTAATTTATGGTTACATTTAATAAAATTACACCATGGATAGTCACCGAAAATCACTTACTGAACTGCTGGATATACACCATCCAATAATTATGGCGCCGATGTTTTTGGTATCCAATACCAAGATGATTATTGCGGGTATAAAAGCAGGAATAACTGGAGCAATTCCAGCAATGAACTATAGAACAGCAGAAGAATTACGTACTGCAATTAAATGCATTAAAAAAGAGGTTGACGGACCATTTGGAATAAATTTAATTGTAAATGCTTCTAATTTTTTATATAAAGAACAACTCGAAATTTGTTGTCAAGAAAAAATTGCTTTCATCATTACATCTTTAGGTTCTCCTGAATACGTAATACAACGCGCACATGCAGTTGGTATTAAAGTTTTTTGTGATGTAACAGATAAAAATTATGCGCAAAAGGTGGAAAAACTAGGGGCAGATGCTGTGATTGCGGTAAATAAAGAAGCAGGTGGTCATGCAGGTAACATTTCATACACCACGTTAATACCCGAACTACTAAACACATGTAAAATCCCAGTAATATCTGCTGGAGGTATAGGTTGTCGCGAGGAATATTTAAAAATTCTTCAACTCGGAGTCGCAGGCGTATCTATTGGCAGTATTTTCATTGCATCTATTGAATCAGAAGTTTCCGATGAATACAAACAAGCTTGTGTAGATTATGGCGCTAAGGATATCGTTCTTTCAACAAAGCTATCAGGTACTCCATGTACAGTAATAAAGACGCCTTACGTAGAAAAAATAGGCACTTCTCAGAATTTTATTGAACGCTTACTCAACAAAAATAAACGATTCAAAAAATGGTTCAAAGCACTAACCTTTTACCGTGGAATGAAAAGTTTGGAAAAAGCTGCATTTAGTGCAACTTATAAAACAGTATGGTGTGCTGGACCATCCATAGAGCATGTAAAAGAAATTAGAAACATAAAAGAAATTGTAACTAATTTAACTTCTAAAACTTAAGAATTACACTATTCTACAAACAACGAAAATTTTGTATATTTGTTAGAGTTCATTTAATTCAAAAAACAAATGGAAACTATTCAAATAGAAATACTAAACCCGAAAGTCAAAAAGCTATTAAAAGATTTAGTTTCACTGAATTTAATTTCAATAAAAAAAGAAACTTCATTTTTGGATACAATTGCAGCTATTAGAGAGACAAATGCACTATTACCATCATTGGATGAAATAGCCTTCGAGGTAAAAAAAGTAAGAAGTAAAAAATGAGCAAGAAATTAAAAATTATTTTAGATACAAATGTTCTAATTAGTTTTTTGATTTCAAAAGAGTTAAATTTTCTAGACGAATTATTTTTCAGCACAAATGTGAAACTAATATTCAGTAAAGAATCTCTTCATGAATTATTTGAGGTTATTGAAAGACCAAAAATTAGCAAATATTTTACATCAATCAAACAAGATTCTTTATTTAATCAACTCAATCAAGTGTCGCTACTAATTGAAACAAAGTCCAAAATTAATGTGTGTCGTGATCCAAATGATGATTTTCTTTTAATACTTGCTAAAGACGGAAAAGCAGATTATTTGATCACTGGAGATAAAGATTTATTAATTTTGAATCCATTTAATAAAACAAAAATTTGCACGCCAACCGAATTTAAAGAAAATTATATACTAAAATTAAAATAAACATGGAAATTATAAAATCATTATTAGACTTCATTTTACATTTGGATAAACATTTATTTGATTTAATATTGAATTATGGCATTTGGATTTACGCCATTTTATTTTTAATCATTTTTGTAGAAACAGGTTTAGTGGTAATGCCTTTATTACCTGGTGACTCCCTATTATTTGCTGCAGGAACATTTTGTGCAGGTGTTGTTCATGAAGGAAAAACAGCAGAATTAAATCTTTGGTTAGTTTTAACCTTATTGATTGTAGCAGCAATTTTAGGAGATGGTTTGAATTACTTTTTTGGTAAAACAATCGGATTAAAAGTATTATCCTGGAAAATAAAAGGCAGACAAATCGTACAACAAAAATACATTGATCAAACGCATGCATTTTATGAAAAACATGGTCCAAAAACAATCATAATAGCTCGATTTGTACCTATCGTTAGAACATTCGCACCATTTGTAGCTGGAATTGGGGAAATGAGTTATGCTAAATTCATACGATTCAACATCATAGGTGGTATTGCATGGGTGATTGGATTGACTTTAATGGGGTATTTCTTTGGTAATTTAGAATTCGTACAAAAAAACTTTGAAACAGTTATTTTTGGTATTATTGGTTTATCCATCCTACCGATGATTATTGAAATCGTTCGTGCGAAATTCAAAAAAAATTAAGATGAAATTTGCACTTCTAGGTCAAACATTAGGACACTCATTTTCTAAACATTTTTTCACGGATCACTTTGCCAAAACAGCTATAGATGCCACTTATGAGAACATCGAATTGTCCGATATTTCTGATGTAAAAAACATTTTAACCCATAATTTTAATGGTTTTAATGTTACCATACCATACAAAGAATCGATTATTCCTTTTCTGGACGAACTAAGTCCTGAAGCAAAAGTAATAGGCGCTGTTAACACGATAGTGATTCGTAATGGAAGGTCTATTGGCTATAACACAGATGCATTTGGCTTTCAACAATCTATAAAACCATTCTTGACCAATTTGCATGAAAAAGCATTAATCTTAGGCACTGGAGGCGCTTCAAAAGCAGTAACTTTTGTCTTAAAAAACATAGGAATTGATGTATTATATGTTTCTAGAAATCCTACCAAGCCAAACGAATTTTCGTATAATGACATTAATGAAAACATGCTTCGTGCATGTAAATTAATCGTACAAACAACACCAGTGGGTACATTTCCGTCCATTACGGATTGTCCTGTATTTCCATTTCAACATTTAACAAGTGAGCATCTTGTAGTTGATCTTATATATAACCCATCTGAAACATTATTCTTACATCAAGCAAAACAAGCTGGTGCAACTATATTAAATGGTGAATCTATGTTAAAAGAACAAGCCTTAAAATCTTGGGAAATATGGACTTCGATTTAACTGCAAACCAACAACAAGATAGAATAATTAGTTCATTTGATGAAATTGAATTTGCTCGAAAAATCACATCCCTGAACAATACATCTGGAGGTAAATTACTTATAGGTATCAATGAGAAAGGAAAAGTGATAGGTGTTTATCCTAAAGATGAATTGGAAAACATACCGGTTGTGTTTGCTAATTTTTGCAGTAATATAATACACTACTCTTCAGAAACTATAGAAATAAAAAACAAACTCATAGTAGTTTTAACGATTGAAAAAACAGTCAAGATTGCTGCTTTAACAATTGATAATAGCTACAAAAATTATTTCCGAATAGAAACAACTATTTGTATCGCGAATAAAATTATTGAAAAATTATGGCGTTACGAAAGAGAAGTTTCTCCCGTTACAACTAGTACACTTGAAGAGCAAGAAATTGTATTTAAAGAATCGAATAATCATACATTATCACAGATATACACTTATACGAAACTATCAAAATCGATAGTAGATATTACTATTTCTTGGTTGCTTTACTCCAAAAAAATTCAAATGACATTTCAAGATAAGCGTATAATTTATCAACATTTACGTTAATAGCTGTTAATAAACAATCATTTCTTTCGATTTTACATTTTTAAGTTGTATATTAGTTTCGTTCATTGGAACAAGTATATTTACAACTTAAATTTGAAAGTATGGGACGTCCGCCTACAAAACCAGCGCGATTGAAAGATGGATTTTATATAGAAGTCAAAAACTCGGGATCTGGAGGTATTCGTATACGAAGAGACACTAGAGAGCAGATGCTTATTGCAGCTGAAGACTATAGTAAGAGTAAAAACGTCACTATTCTCGGTGAAATGAGAAATGACAAATGGATACATGAATAACATTTAACACTGTTAGACATTAGATAAAAGACCTTAGATTATTTTAAGGTCTTTTTTTATTTCACCTACTTCGGATTAGATAGACAAAAAATCATTTATCCTTGTCATGAGGCTAAGAGAACCTTTTTTTTATCAAATTCAACACGCCTTTTTTTTGTCAGGTTGAGCGTAGTCGAAACCCAACAAAAAAGGCTACCCAAATGGATAGCCTTACTATTTTTAGTGAAGAATAATTATTCTCCTACAACTTCAAATTTGAAAGTTGGTCTTACACCTTTGTGAAGGTTAGCTTCTGCTTCGTAAGTTCCAATTTCTTTGATTTGCTCTTCTTTGATTTTAATTGATTTTCTATCAATGTCAAATCCTTGAGCGCGTAACGCCTCAGCAATTTGTACTGTATTAACAGAACCAAAGATTTTACCATTCTCACCAACTTTAGTAGCGATTTTGATAGTTACATCTGCTAATTTAGCAGCTACCGCTTCCGCTTCCGCAAGAATCTTCGTTTCTTTGTGAGCACGTTGCTTTAAAGTTTCAGCATGCGATTTTTTGTTTGAAGGAGTTGCTAAAATTGCATATCCTTGAGGA
>CANHRS010000058.1 GCA_947463445.1 Flavobacteriia bacterium
ACTCAACAAACGTTGCATGCTTAATTTGGCTTCCTGGAAGGAATGTGCGAACGTCAAAAGTTGATTTAGTGGATTATTTACTTGTCCTAATACAAAAGATAAACTCAGTAAACCGCCAAAAGATAGTTGTTGATGCATAACCATTAATGCAGCAACATATGTGATCAAAATATTTTTACCCGATTGAAAAAACGAATAGCCCATAGATTGATACATATCTATTTTCGTGCTTTTCAACGAAAGCTTAGTAGATGCTTTATGCGTAGTTTTCCAATTCGTGTTTTGTTGTTCTTCTACCCCGAACAATTTTACATCGTGAATACCTCCAATTATTTCATGTAGAATATTTTGACTTTCTACTTGTTTTTGAAATTGTAAAAATTCTATTTTTCTGCGTTTCGATTGCAAACTATACATCCAGAAAATTCCTAATACGATACTCACCACGAAAATACTGAATATGGTAGGACCGTACATCCAAACTACAATGGAATAGACAATTATATTTATAACTGAAAACAAGGTGTTTACCAAGTCTGAAGTTAAAAACTGTTCTAAACGCGTGTGATCTTGGATACGTTGTGAAAGATCTCCATAGGATGTAGTATAATAAAATCGCATTGGTAATTTGAATAATTTTCGCAAAAAATCTTGAATAATATCCAATCCAATTCTACCTGAAACATAAGTTGAAAGCCATGTTCTAAAAAAAGAAATTACTGAATCTCCAAAAAACAATACGAGTTGCGCATACAACAACAATTGAAGTAATTGTTGATTTTTATATTTCATAGCTTTATCGACCATCAGCTGTGTGGTATATGGTAGTATCAGCGTAATCAAGCTCGCTAGTATCATTAATGCAATAATTTGCAAAAACTGAAAGCGATAGGATTTGATGTATTTATATATATAAGACAATACATTAAATTTGCGTTGTTGCTTTTTATATATCTCAAAGGAAGCTTCTTTGGAGAAAAGCATTGCATAACCAAACGCTTGGTCTTGCTTAAAAAAATGATTTTGAAATTCTTGTTTGGTTATCTTATGTTTTTTAAAAGCTGGATCAGCAACATAGAAAAAGGTAGTTTTCGCTGTTTTTTTTACCCGGTATAATACAACAAAATGGTTATTATTCCAATGTAAAATACAAGGCAATGCCTCCTCCGAAAAATCCTCCACACCAATCCGAATTGCTTGGGTAGCCAAACCTATTTGCTTTGCAGCATTTGAAAGACTACTAAAATCGACACCAAGGATAGACTTATTACAAAGTTCATTTAAATAGTCTAACGTATACTTAGCGCCGAAATACTGTGAAATCATCGACAAACATGCAGTACCACAATCAGCACTATCTAGTTGTCGAATTATTTTTATTTTTCGAGAGGAGAACATTGCGTATTTATTGAATAAAAGAGAAGCAAGGATAAGTTTGTAGGTATTTATATGGAGAAAAATCCACGGTTGTAAGTTTATTGCCTTGCTTCTCAGTTTGTTGTTTTTTAATTAAAAATCAAACGTGAAAATATTAATGATAACCTTGTTACCATTGCCTATTGTCACACCCCCTTTTTTTGTAAGTGTTTTTGTTTTTGGTCTAGGCTTATTATCCTCACCTCCGATAATTGTAGCTTGTTCTTTTAGTGAAATAGCTGTACATGTTGTTTGATGTTTCATTTTTGTAATTTTAAATTATACATTATTTCATCCAAGTTTATACACATTAGATGCTTTTGGTGTTTGATGTACATCGCTTATCAAAGTCGATTTAAGGCCCTACGACTTTAATACGATGGAAAATTGTGATTCTAAAATTTAGAAACTAAATAATGTTGGAATAATCGGAATTGTTGGTGTAGGTTTCAAACCATCTTTTATCTTATCAATAATCGATTTTGGTCTTGGTCTAACATCTGAACCACCCATAATTTTTCCTTGCTCATCTATCGCAATAGATGCAGTGATTTTGTGATTTTTCATCTTAATAATGTTTACATGAGTTAATAAATCCTTATTTAAATAAGGTTTTTCTTCGGGTGATGTACATCTGAGTTTAAAGTCTTCTTGGGCCTTCGACTTTAATACTATAATACGAGATAATTATTCTGTTTTTGATCGTTCGATTTCTTCTTCGTTTTTGATAGATTTATCTTCAATTTGCACTTTTTTATTTCCAAAATTATACGTCAATGAAAAACGAACAGATTGATTATCATTATAATTAATAACATCCAATAATACACCATTAGAATACATTTTCACTAAGGGTTTCATCGATTGGAAAATATCATTGAAAGTCAAACCAACTACAAATTTTCTATTTTTTGTTCGATACATTACTCCGGAATTCACACCATAATAGGATTCTATCGCTACGATTCCTGTTGTGGATGGAAATGCATACGAGCCTATTAAGGTTAAGCTCAACCCTTTTTTAGGCGTTTTAATTTGATTCGTCACCATCAAATTCGCACTAAACCCTTCTACATTGGCATATGTAATTGTTGAATTAGAATATGCTTTTGAATATCCTAGCGTATACTGAGCATCCGATTGCAACCAAGTATTTTTATACGAATACGCAAGATTTAAGGTGAAATAATCGTACGACAAATAATTAATGTACGTATACACTTGATTGTTCGTTGCAACATCTACTACTGGTATTTGTCCGTATGCATCGGTGGTACGGTTTAATCCAAAAGTAGAGGAGAATTTATCTTTATACATAAAATATAATTCATAATTCCCAGTATATGAAGGACGTAAAAAAGGATTTCCAATAGCATATTGATTCGCATTGACATAAAATCGAAATGGATTTAATTGTGCGTAATCGGGTCTATCTAATCGTTTTGCATAATTAAATCCGAGATATACCTCATCTTGAATCGTGTAATTCACATAAACCGTAGGGAAAAGTTTTAAATACACATAATTAATGTCTTTGTTGTACGAAAAGGAATAACTCTTAATCATAGAATTTTCAGCGCGTAATCCAAGTTGTAAGTCCCATTTTCCTATCGATTTTGAACTTGAAAAATAGAGCGCTTGGATATTTTCGGTATACTTAAATTTATCCTTTTCGGTTAATGTAGTCACTGAATTAGATTGATTGAGGTTATTAAATGAATTTAAATTTTCAATAGAACTCAATCGTCCACCAAGATTAAAATGTATGGATTCAAATGGAAGTTCTAGATCAACATCCAATGAATTAGAATAAATATTTTGGATACTCGTCGCATTTATGGTGGAAAGTAGATTAGTCGATAAAACATCATTCGTTTTGTTTTTTAAATTGCGCGCGCGGTTTTGATCATACACAAAATAATTGTAGTCAATTGCAATTTTTTTGCCTAACGTATCAAATTCATGTGTATAATTCAAGCCGGTATTCATGGAAATCATCTGCGCCTCCCCTTCCCCAAAAGAATAGATACTAGAATCACTCAATCCAATTTTACGATAATTAATTTGCGAGGTATTTTGAAGCGTTTGTTTAGATGTATTTACCTGATTAGAAAGAATAAACTTGGTTTTTTCATTCCATTTATAGGTTAAATCTATCGAGTTATTTACTCCTGTATTGCCAGATTTACCCTTTAACGTCATCCAATTGGAAGAAGTTGGAAATTGTGATTTTACATCATTCAGTTTTTGCATATTAGTTTGGCTTACTGCGATTCGATCTTTTACTACAATTTTTCCTTTGTTATAATTTAACCCTGCGCCTAGTACTTCTGACCAATAGGTATTTCGTGTTACCGCACTAGTTACATCGCCGCTATACCCTTTTTTAATAACCGATTTTAATACGATTAGAATAATTCCAGAGGAACCTTCTGCTTGGTATTTGGCAGGAGGAGTAGTGACCACCTCTATACGCGAAACATCATCACTCGGAACTGTATATAAATAATTTATTAAGTCTTCTCCTCCTAACTGCAAGATTTGATCATCGACAAAAATTACTGCTTCTCCTTTGCCTAAAATAGTAACCGAATAATCATCCACCTTAACTCCAGGAGTCATTGCTAATAAATTGTACAAGGTATTACCAAACGACATGAGAGAATTCTCGACATTAAATACCATGCGATCGGCCTTGCGCTTAAATACCGGTTTTTTGTTATTAATTGTTGCTGCCTCCAACTGTTTCGACTTCACCATCTCAATCACAATAGTGGTATCACTTGAAATAACTGCAACTTGTTCCGTCATCACGCCGTATTGCGAAACTTTGATCAAATATTCTCCTGCATCAAGCGATTGAAATACACAAATCCCGCTACTATCCGTAAACTGTGTTTGTAAAAAAGCAGCTTGTTGATGCAATGAAACCGATGTCAATTCCATCCCTCTGCCCTTAAAATCTATTACTTTTGTTGTCACTTTAAACTGTGCATGCACACGAGTTACTAGCAAACAAGAAATAATAAAAAGGAATACATATAAGCACTTTTTCATCTGCATTATTTTGTTACTTTTTCTAGGACAAAACTACTAACAGATTGTACAACGACCAAATTATCAGTGTAAATCGCGTATAAATACGATGGTCTAAAATCGCGCATATCGACAGTTTTAGACAAAAAAAAGACCGCTTTCACAAGCAGTCTTTCCTATATCTATTAGTGTTTTTATTTACTTCTGCATCTCTGTAATGAAGGTATTCAAAAGCGTAATGTAGGTTTTATTATTTATTTTTTCAGCGACAACTAATCCTGCTTTTGCAGTCTCTATTGCTCCTTTTTTATCCCCTAATTCTTTTTGAATCATTGCTTTTGTGCGGTACATATAATAGGCAGAAGGATTCCCTTGAATTGCTTTGGACACCCATTCTAATGCTTGTTTGTTATCGATTTTATTCGTGTAATAATAGTTTCCTGCAGCATAATAATCCGATGCAGATGGACCTGCCATCACTTTTTGAATATTCGCAATCGATCTCTGCGTAGTTAATAAGGTAAAAGGAAAAGCAACAGAAGTTTTATCCCAAGAGAAAGTCAAATTCGCAGATTCATTTTCTAAATTATCTAAAGAAATGGTAAATGTTTCTACCACCGATGGCAAAGTTGTAACAGCAGCTTTTGTGCGTAAAGCAACCTTACTTTCCTCCCATTTTTCAGGAGTACCCCAATTGATCACATCCGTATAAAAAATTAATTCCCAACTATCTACCGCTGGTTTTGTGAAAATTGCATACGTTCCTGCTTTTAGTGTATCTTTCCCGAAAATCAACACATCGCTTGTCGTAATTTTCGTGTTTTCGTTCGCCCCTGTTCTCCATACTTCGTTCAAAGGAACTACTTCTCCAAAAACATTTCGGTTATTTTTTCCTGGTCTAGAATACTCCATTTTAATATCCGTCAAACCAACTCGTTGTTCCATTTTTGCAACTGGACTCGCTTTTGGCGTTTGTAACTGTGCACCTACACTTAGGGTTACTCCTAAAATCAAGGCAATACTTGTAATACTTCTTTTCATAATTAATTCGTTAAGTGTTTTAAATTGATTGTATATAAACTGACCATGATGCCTGACCATAATAATAGCGAAAGAATATCTTCCATCGCAATTAGTTTAGTTGGTAATATTAAATACAAGGTGAATACACATAAAACAGAATAGGCCAAGTATAAATAATACCCTGAACGTTGTCGTTTTTTAAACATTTTAAATACACCAAAAAAGCCCAAAGAATATACCCAAATATTTATCGTTGCATTTAAATAAAATTTGTCATTCATCACTTTTTGCTTCTCGTATGCTAATTCTAACAAATGTGCTTTTTCCTTCTTACTGATCGAATTAGGTACTAAAGAACTTACATTTTGAAATGTTTCGTTCAATTCCGTTTCCGACATGGGTCCTGAAAACAAGCCGAAAATAGAAGGTATTAATATGATTCCGATGTAGATAAAACTCAAAATACAAAGCACCTTTAAAAATACAGGCATCTTTTTTTCTTCTTGGATTTCTTGAATTTCCTCTACTTCTTTATATTCTACATTTTCCATGATATATTTTTTACAAAATTTGTACTCGCACTAATTAATGGGTGTAAATAACAATCTTCCTCTACAAATGGAACAACTTCACGGTAAGAAGCATGTAAACTTTGTAAGATAGAACTTGTTTTTAATGGTTTTCTGAATTCGTATGCTTGTGCCGCATTTAACAACTCAATTCCTTGAATCGTATAGCAATTCTCCAACACTCGGTATAATTTTGTCGCTGCATTTGCCCCCATACTCACGTGATCTTCTTGACCATTGGAAGAATCTACGGTATCACAACTTGCTGGAAAACAAAGCGATTTATTTTGACTCACAATCGATGCACAGGTATATTGTGGAATCATAAACCCAGAATTCAAGCCTGGATTTGCCACTAAGAATGCTGGTAAACCTCTTGTGCCTGAAATCAATTTATACACACGACGTTCGGAAATACTTCCCATTTCAGCCATTGCCAATGCTAAGAAATCCATCGATATCGCCAACGGTTGTCCGTGGAAATTTCCTGCTGAAACAACTAATCCTTCTTCTGGGAAAATGGTGGGATTATCTGTCACAGCATTAACCTCGTTTTCAACTACTTTCGCGCAGTGCTCTATCGCATCAAAACTTGCACCATGTACTTGTGGAATACATCTAAATGAATATGGATCTTGAACGTGCGCTTTTTCTTGCGCTACAATCTGACTTCCTTTTAATAAATTGCGCATTTCTTCTGCAGCATGTATTTGTCCTGCTTGCTTACGAATTTCATTCACAGAAACACCAAACGGTTCCACACGACCATCATACCCTTCTAAGGATAAAGCAGCAATGTGGTTGAATTGATTCCATAATTTATACGAAGTTGCAACAGCATATGAAGCATAACTACTCATGAATTGTGTGCCGTTCAACAAGGCCAATCCTTCTTTCGATTGTAACTCTACTGGTTTTAAACCACAAATTGCTAAAACCTCGCTTCCAGAAAATCGTTTTCCTTGGTAGGCTACTTCTCCTTCTCCAAAAATTGGTAAAGACAAGTGCGCCAATGGTGCTAAATCTCCCGATGCACCCAAACTTCCTTGTTGGTAAACAATCGGTAAAATATCGTTATTGAAGAAATACACCAAACGTTCTACCGTTGCTAATTGTACGCCAGAATGTCCGTGCGACAAACCTAATACTTTCAATAATAGCATACGTTTTACCAAGTGACTAGGAACTTCTTCTCCCGCACCACATGCATGGGAAAGCACCAAGTTTTTTTGTAATAAGGCTAAATCTTCGTTTGGAATAACGGTGTTACACAAAGAACCAAATCCTGTGTTGATTCCATAAATCACGCGATTTTCCTTTGCAACTACCTCATCTAGGTACGCTCTACATTTCGTTATTTTTTCCTTTGCATGCTCGGATAATTCAATCGTATACCCTTCATTTAGAATTTCTTCTAGTTGTTCTAGCGAAATCCAATCGTTGTTAATTAAATACTTTTTCATTTTATTATTTTTATTCTTCCCCCTTTGAAGGGGGACCGAGGGGGATGACTTATTTGTAATGTCACCTCCCTCAATCCCTGCACTTACGTTTGGTCTTCGAAAGCAATGCTTTCTCTCCTCAAGGAGGGAAGATTTATGTTCTGCTTCTATTTTTTAATCTTCACAATCAACTCCTCCACACTCACTTCTTCCTGCTCTCCGGTTTCCATGTTTTTTAATTGGATGATTTCATTTGCCATTTCATCTTCCCCAACAATCGCTACGTATTTCACGCGTACATCGTTTGCATATTTCATTTGCTTTTGCATTTTCGCTTTGGAAGGATATATTTCACACGAAATACCATTTTTACGAATATCCTTTACTAAAGGTAAACAATATGCTTCTTCCGCTGCACCAAAATTCACGAACAACACTTCTAAGCCTTGCTCCACTTCTTTTGGAAACAATTCTAATTCTTTCAATACGTCATATATACGGTCCGCACCAAACGAAATTCCAACGCCCGACATATTTGGCATTCCAAACAAATCGGTCAAGTTATCGTAACGACCACCACCGCAAATACTTCCCATTTTTACACCATCCGCTTTTACCTCGAAAATTGCTCCTGTATAGTAGTTCAAGCCGCGTGCTAAAGTCACATCAAACACCAAATTCGCTTTTTCCAAACCTAACTTCGTAGCTGTGTCAATCACATACACCAACTCTTCGATTCCTTTCAAACCAATTTCACTTGTCGCTAAATAGGTTTTCATTGCTTCGATACGTTCTTGGTTCGAACCAGTCATCGTCAACAAAGGCTTAATGCGCTCAATCGAACTTTCCGCAACCCCTTTTTCGTGTAATTCTTTAATGACACCTTCTTCGCCAATTTTATCTAACTTATCCAAAGCTACTGTGATGTCAATCAAACGATCGGACTCCCCAGAAACCTCCGCGATTCCAGATAAAATTTTACGGTTATTAATATAGATTGTGAAAGCTGGCAACTGTAAATTGCTCAACACCTCATCAAACAATTGGATAAAATCCACTTCGTACAATAACGAGTCGCTTCCTACCACATCCGCATCGCATTGAAAAAACTCTTGGTAACGACCATGTTGCGGACGATCTGCTCTCCACACTGGTTGAATTTGGTAACGCTTAAACGGAAACGATAATTCATTTTGGTGTTGCACCACAAAACGTGCAAACGGCACCGTCAAATCATAACGCAAGGCTTTTTCCGCTAAAGAATTCGCAAAACGCGCTAAGTTCCCTTCCTCCAATGCCTGGATATCTGCTTTCTTTTGCTTGTCGCCCGAATTTAAGATCCTAAAAATCAAACGATCACCTTCCTCTCCATACTTCCCCATCAAGGTAGAAGACAACTCAAAGGAAGGAGTTTCAATCGGTAAGAATCCAAAGTTTTTATAAGAGGCCTTAATCGTGTCGAAGATATAATTTCTACGCGCTACTTCATAAGGTAAAAAATCACGTGTTCCTTTCGGAATGGATGGTTTTTGGGCCATGGTTGAATAGTTTGTCGCAAAGATAATTATAATTAATGTAGCAACGAATTCAATGTAGCAATGTGTAAATGGAAGAATAGATTAATGGAGCAATGAAGTCAATGTAGCAAAGTGTAAATGGAAGTAAAGGATTAATGTAGCAATGAATTCAATGTAACAATGTGTAAATGGAAGTAAAGGATTAATGCAGCAATGAATTCAATGTAGCAATGTGTAAATGGAGGAATGGGTTTAATTTAACTATGAATCCAATGTAGTAATGTGTAAATGGAAGTAAAGGATTAATGTAGCAATGAATTCAATGTAACAATGTGTAAATAAAAGAAAGGAATTAATTACTAAAGTTTTAACTTCCTTTTAGACCTGAAAGGGCTGTATCGACGAACATAGGACGAAGTCCTATGAGATAATGCTCCTAACCTCCCCTAGCCCTGAAAGGGCGAAATAAATTAAACTTACTAAAAGGTATATTACCAAAAGGTAAGTTACCGAATGGTAACATTATAAGAAATTCAAAAACAAGGAGTTAAAAAATAAAAAGAAGAAAAATTAAATTATTTATGTTGATTGAAACCTTTAAAACAAATAATTCGTGGAACGTGTTACTCGAATAGAGAATACTTTTTGTAGTAGATGACAAAAAAATGGCTCACAATCATTTGCAAGCCATTTTCAATTCATTCATAAATTATAATTCATCATTTATAATTTCTTTAATCCCTGAGGCACCTAACAGACAAACCACCCTCCTTAAGGTAGTAGCCTCTGGTTGCATTGCCAATGAAATTGAACAGGGAGCGGTACCAAGCATAGTAAATACTGCCCTCCGAAGAACTCCACCATCCACCGAAGCTGCCAAAGCTGTTGTAACCTCCATTGTCGTTGCGGAACCCGCCCGGAAGCGCCGAAAATAATGAAGTATTCGAAGCGTCTGTATTTGGGCTATTCCAGCTTGTTGTGTCTACTTCTTTCATTTTACCTCCCGCAACATTTTCTCCACCTAGATAATCTATTAAAACTGTCCATTCATTGTCAGTAGGGATATGCCACCCTGTTGGGCAAACGTTTTTATTTCCATTGCTTGTTTTACTGACTGCAAACCAATTGTATAATTTACCATATTTAGAATTGTTAACTGTATCGTTATTGTAATAAGACCACGTACCAGTGGTATCGTTTTGCCATTGGGTATTGTCGGTAATGTTTGGAATCGTTGTTCCATCATTGTACTTAGAAACTTTTAAGTTCTCTGACATCCAAGTCTGAGTGCCAATGGTTACTGTTTTGTATACATTCCCATCAACATCCTTAATGCAATCAGAAAATTTACCCACAGGTGTCCCTAAAGCTGTAAAGTTTATGCTTGGATTATCCACACAACTAATTGGATTTGATGTAGTATTCGGAGTTGTAGTTTCCTTTTTACAAGAAAATAAAGCGCTTGTAAGGGCTAGTACTAAAATTAGTTGTTTCATTGTTAAATGATTAGAAATTAAGGTGTGAATATACACAATTAGTTGGTTTACAATTTATAAGTCATTCATAAATTATAATTCATCTAATCCCTGAGGCACCTAACAGACAACCCAACTCCCTTATCGCCGTCGCTTCTGCCTGCAGGGCCATAGCCGTAGTCCAGGATGCGGTACCAAGCATAGACTGTCTCGTACTCTGTAGAACTCCACCAGTAACCGTAGCCGCCAATGCCGCTGAAATTACCACCGGAGTCGTAGCGGACCCCGCCCGGAAGACCAGTAAACAAAGATATATTCGTAGCTTCGGTATTTGGGCTATTCCAGCTTGTTGTACCTACTTCTTTCATTTTACCACCTGCTACAGTTTCTCCACCTAGATAATCTGTTAAAACCGTCCATTCAGCGTCTGTAGGTAAATGCCACCCTATAGGGCAAACGTTTTTATTGCCATTGCTTGTTTTACTCACTGCATACCAATTGTATAGCTTACCATATTTAGCATTGTTAGCCAAATCGTTATTGTAATAAGACCATGCACCGTTGGTTAATTTTGACCATTCAATGCTCTCTTTTACATTTGGAATGATTGTTCCATCGTTAAACTTGGAAACTTTTAAGTTCTCTGCCATCCATGTTTGTGTTCCGATGGTTACTGTTTTATACGAATTTCCTTCTACATCGGAAATGTTTGGTCCAGGTTTCACTATGGTTTGTGCTACATCTTCTACATGGAAATTAATCGAACATGTTTTCCCACCAAAATCAATAGCAAAAGTGGCTGTACCAGCCGTAGTTGGTGTACCTGAAATTGTGTACATTAAAGTTCCTTCCCCATTCGCTAAGGTACCTGCTACTAAAGTAGCTGTTAAACCACTAACACCAGTTGAGGTATACGATTTTGTTAAATATGTTTTCCCATTACCGCCTGTATAGGTAAGTGTAGAGGTAACATTAGAGGCAACTTTATCTTTCGTAAGTGTACCTGCAATTTTAACACTATCACAATCAAACCCTGAAATGGATACATCATTACTCGGTGCATTCGGAGTTGTAGTTTCCTTTTTACAAGAAAATAAAGCGCTTGTAAATACAATTGCGATAAGAAGTTGTTTCATTGTTGAAAAATTAGAAATTAAGGTTTAAATATAGACAATTAATTGGTTTCCAATTTATAAGTCATTCATAAATTATAATTCATCATTTATAATTAACTCAGTCTTTGAGGCACCTAACAGATAACCCACCTTCCTTATTGCTGTAGTAACTGTAAGCATTGCCATTGAAGTAGTTCAGGTAGCGGATCCAAGCATCGCTTGTTTGGTACTCTGCAGAACTCCACCAGCCCCCGTTGTCGCCAATGTCGCTGTAACCTCCATCGTCGTCGCGGGTCCCGCCCGGAAGCGCCGAAAATAATGACGTATTCGTAGCGTCTGCATTCGGGCTATTCCAGCTTGTTATGCCTACTTCTTTCATTTTACCTCCTGCAACACCTCCGCCGCCTAAATAATCTGTTAGTACGATCCATTCAGCATCTGTGGGTACGTGCCATCCTGTTGGGCAAACGTTTTTATTACCATTCGTAGTTTTACTCACTGCATACCAATTGTATAATTTACCGTATTTAGCATTGTTAGTCACATCGTTATTGTAATAAGACCATGCGCCAGTGGTATTGTTTTGCCATTGGGTATTGTCGGTAATGTTTGGAATCGTTGTTCCATCATTGTACTTAGAAACTTTTAAGTTCTCTGCCATCCATGTTTGTGTACCAATAGTAACTGTTTTGTAAACATTCCCATCAACATCCTTAATGCAATCAGATAATTTACCCACAGGTGTTCCTAAAGCTGTAAAGTTTATGCTTGGATTATCCACACAAACTACTGAATTGTTTGGAGTTGTTGGATTAGAAGTATTCGGAGTTGTAGTTTCCTTTTTACAAGAAAATAAAGCGCTTGTAAGGGCTAGTGCTAAAATTAGTTGTTTCATTGTTAAATGATTAGAAATTAAGGTGTAAATATACACAATTAGTTGTTTTCCAATTTATAAGTCATGTATAGATTTTTGATTTTGCTTATCACGTTCTATTTTCATGTAAAGATTTCTCAATTTCCTTTACACGTTCTATTTTCATGTAAAGATTTCTCGATTTTCTTTACACGTTCTATTTTCATATAAAGAAATCTCCATTTCCTTCACACGTCCCTATTCTTCCTCCATAGACCGTAGGTCTCTCCTTATCCAAAACAATCCTCAATTTCTTAAAAGAATAACCCCACCACTACTCCGTGGTCTCAGTGTCTCCGAGTCCTCTGTGATAAACCCTCTCCCATTTATTCAAATACAAAGCACTCCACGTTTTCTTTACACGTCTCTATTCTTACTCCATAGACCGTAGGTCTCTCCTTATCCAAAACAATCCTCAATTTCTTAAGAGAATAACCCCACCACTACTCCGTGGTCTCCGTGTCTCCGAGTCCTCTGTGACAAACCCTCTCCCATTTATTCAAATACAAAGCACTCCAAGTTTTCCTAGATCGCAACATTTTCAAATAAAGATTTCTCCACTTACTTATACACGTTAAACACGTATTTTGAAAACAAACTGCCTTTGAGATCTAAATCAATACTTTTTCTAGCATCAATTTATAATAGCTTTCCCCTTGAAAAGTTTCAATTTTTTGCTTAATCAACTTCTTGTTGTCTTCGATGGAATAAAAATGTTTCAGTATATCAAAGGCAACTTCCGATAATTTACCATTCTTGTTGATTACACCGTTGATACAATTGTCGACAAGCACTTCATTGCAATAA
Organism: Flavobacteriia bacterium; assembly: GCA_947463445.1. Taxonomy (GTDB): domain Bacteria; phylum Bacteroidota; class Bacteroidia; order Flavobacteriales_D; family Crocinitomicaceae; genus CANHVK01. Next base: position 13,314 of record CANHRS010000058.1, read on the forward strand.
TTAAGACGACGCAAAACATGCATAGCGCTTGTTCGTGTAACAAATTCATACGAATCAGATGTATAATTAACTAACTGGGTAAGATAAGAGGCATCTTTCGTATAAGCATACGCGATTCGAAGCCATTTAATTTGAACATTTCTGCCAGATGTTCCCTCTATATCTTTTGTTAATTCCAAATAGACTGGCGTGTTTTTAGGGAAATTTTGCGATAACAAATCCAACGTACTTCCAATCAAAATATAGGAAGAATCGTTCAGTAGGGCCTTATAGTTCCCTTCTAAACTTGGATGAATTTTCTTCGTGTTTTTAACAATTTCTTTGCGAAGTTTGATGTCATTGTCCGATAGTCCTTTTTTAATCATTTGAAGTACGCGTGCAGAAGTATCAGCCTGTAATTGACTTAGAACCTCCCCTTTAATCACATAAAAAGTATTGGCATTATATACTTCTTCGAATAGACTGATTTTCTTAGCTATCGAAATGTTTTTAAGCGCAAGTAAAGCTTCATAACGATCCAACATATTTGTTGCTTTCAAAGCTTGCGCTTTAAGTTCTTCAAAACTTCTTTCGAAAGTTACTGTTTTCAACACGCGATTGTTTGGGTCAAACAATACAAAAGCGATCTTCTTATTTTTAGTATTCGGAACACGTACAACATGTCGTTGTTTTTCTATCCATTCCGTCACTTTCTCGCTCGTTCCATCGGTATAATGCACCTCAAACTCAATCGGCATTTTAAAAAGTCCAATTTGCTCATTTATGGTATGCGTTTGTGTAACAACAAATTCCGTAAATCGCTTTTTATCGGTACCTACCAAATCAGTATATACTACGTTGTAAGCAGGTTCTCCTTCGCGGTAAATCCATTGATCCCAAAACCAATTGAGGCTTAATCCTAATTCATCGTGAAAGGCATCTAACAAATCTTCGGAATCCACATTTGCATAGGAATGATCCGTTAAATAACGTTTAATCCCTCTGTTAAAAGCTTCCCTTCCAATCACATATTTTAACATTTCAAGAACCTGGGAACCTTTTTGATATACTAATTCAACCGGTATATTGGAAGTTGCTAAAGGTTTTTTATTGGTAACAGATAAAGCCGAATTACACGCTTTTACACGTTCCCAATCAAAATGATCTTGACCAAAACAAACTTGTTCCGCCAACTGGTTGTAATGTGTCGCAAAACTTTCTTGCAACCAAAGATGTGTTACTGTTCGTGCAGTCACTAAATCTCCAAACCATTGATGAGCTAATTCATGTGCATTTACGGATACATAATTTTTATCATTATAACTCCTTGCATCTACCATAAAAAAATCACCAAAAAGAGTAGCGGTAGTATTCTCCATAGCGCCATACATAAAATCTTGCACCGGAATTTGCGCGTACGATTCCCAGGCATACGGAACGCCTATTTCTTGCTCTAAAAAATCAAAAATCTTACCCATATACTTATAGGTTAAATCCACACGACTTTTCCACTCCGGATAATAATAAAGTTTCATCGGAACACCCGACAATGATTTCGTTTCCAAAATGTCGTATTTACCAATCCCCAACATCAACAAGTAAGTGGGTTGCGGATGATCCATTTTATACCTCCATGTGATTGTTCGATCTGCATTTGTTTTTTCAGACAACTTGCGCCCATTCGACAAAACTTTATAATCACTGTTGAAATTTACAATCACCTCGGTAATCAACTTATCATTCGCTAAATCAAAACAAGGAATCCAATAGCGATTATCAAACGCTTGTCCTTGCGTCCAGATTTGTTTTCTAGAGAGGTTATTTGGATCGTTCCACCCGATAAAATACAAGCCTTTTTTAGGATTTGCTTCATAGGTAATAGTCAAACTATCTTTCGAACCCCAAGTCAACGTTTTTCCTGTAAAAAAAGTAATTCCTGTCTTGTCATTGCGAAACGTAATTGGCTGACCATTCAAACGTGCTTCTTGAATACGTATATCTATTCCATCAAAATAAATAGAATCCACTTTATCGCGCAATGGAGTAAAATAATGGGTTACCTCTCCTTTCACTAATCCCTGCTCAGGCACAAATGAAACAGCTAATTTCATGTGTTCAACATCGATGTTATGCTCTCTTGGAATAGATACTGGGTCAAACAAATGCGTTACGTTGTTGCACTGCGCAATTACAGTTGCATTACTTAACAGAAAAAAGAATAAAAAAAAGATAACTCGAAATGAAACCATGGAATATTTATTTAAAATGTAATTAGGTACTTAATCAACTACACAAAAAGGTTTTTGATTAAACGAAAATAAATAAATAAGATGAAAAAGTCATACGAATGCGCTTTTAATCCAAACTTTTCTTATTGAAATATAAACTTTTACACATCTACTACAAACATTAAAATAGAAAATCATAAAAACTAATCGCCATTCCTCCATCCTAAATCACACACCCCCCCTCCTAAAAAGACCGCAGGTCTCT
>CANHRS010000059.1 GCA_947463445.1 Flavobacteriia bacterium
TGGGTGGGAAATAATTCCAAACGTTCTACGCTTGTCTATAGCTTCTTTGTTTTTCATAGTAGTAGTAACAAAAAAAGTCGTCTCAAAAAGACGACTTTACATTAAGGGAGGAAGATGGGTCTCGAACCCACGACCTTCGGCACCACAAACCGACGCTCTAACCAACTGAGCTACATCCTCCGTGTTTTGGTGTGCAAATATAAATATAATTTTTAAAATGAAAAGAATTATGACGAAAAAAATAAAATTTAGACGAAATAATACTGTAAAAATCTATTTAATCTGCAATGTATACATCTTTTTTTCTCCGATAAATCCCGTTAACGTATCACCAATGTTGATAGGGCCTACACCTGCAGGGGTACCAGTAAACAGTATGTCTCCTATTTTTAAGGTCATAAATTGGGATACATATGAAATAATTGTATCAATGTTAAATATAAAATCTTTTGTGTTTCCTTGTTGTACAAGTTGCTCGTTTTTGTGTAAACTAAACGCAATATTATCCAAATCTAATGTAGATTTAGTAATGAATTGTTCACTTAGTATAGCTGATCCATCAAATGCTTTAGCGCGTTCCCAAGGTAAACCTTTTGCTTTACATTCTTCCTGTAAATCACGTGCAGTAAAATCGATACCTAGTCCAATTTCATCGTAATAGGTATGCGCAAATTTTGTCTGAATGTTTTTACCTAATTTATTAATTCGAACGATAACTTCACATTCGTAATGCAAGTCTTTCGTGAACTCAGGGTAATAGAAGGGAGTTCTTTTAGGTAGGATTGCTGAATCTGGTTTTAAGAAAAATAATGGAAACTCTGGAGTTGGAGCATTCATTTCTTTCGCATGGTCTGCATAATTTCGACCGATACAAATGATTTTCATTTATTTGCTGAATTTTGATTTTAAAGCTGCTAGTTGACTATTTAAGTCGTCGGAACCTACTTTTTCTTCCTTATTTTGCTGTTTGATTTTATCCATTTCTTCCCGTAGTTTTTTCTTGGTATACAATGGGAAATCGGTATTTGGAGAAATGAACCAACTGTAATAACCAGGTTCTAATTCATGTACTTCTTTTATCGTTTTTCCTTTATGTTTTCCAAAGTTATAAACGCCTTCTCCTTGTTCATTAATAACCAATCTTCCTGCAAAATCTAAAGATTTAAGATTTCCTGCTAATGAAAATTGTGCTAAAAATGGTATATTTTGTTCTAGATTATCGTATTTCTCAAGTTGAGACTTTAGTACTTCCCAGGTTGCATTTGTATCATTCATGGCATCATGCGCATCCACCAATTCTTTCTTACAATAAAACTGATAAGCTGCGCTTAGAGTGCGTTGCTCCATCTTATGAAAGATATTTTGAACGTCGATAAAATGTCTGTTAGATAAATCAAAATCACTGCCAACACGAATAAATTCTTCTGCTAATAGCGGAATATCAAATTTATTGGAGTTGTATCCAGCTAAATCTGCATTTCCAATGAATTCTATTACTCGCGCAGATAATTCTTTGAAAGTAGGAGCATCTTTAATCGCTTCATTACTTATTCCATGAATTTTAATGACTTCTTCCGAGATCGTAATTTCCGGGTTCACTAAGGATTTAAATCTTTCTTCACTACCGTCTGTGTTTATTTTTAGTATTGCTATTTCAACAATTCGCTCTTTGGAAATGTTTAAACCAGTTGCTTCTAAATCAAATATAGCTAGAGGTCGTGTAAGATGTAATTTCATTCTAAAAGTGTGGGAATACGTATTTTTTATTTTGAAGAAGGCTCTTTAACGGTTAGCTCGCGTTCAATTTTTTCAATATTTAATTCACATGAAGTGCTAATGTTTTCGGTGTATAATACCTCACGATTAGGACCTAATACTTCCATTAAATAATCTCTACAAGGTTCCAATGCAGTTATAAAATATCCATCTCTTAGTCGTGGTCTTAGAATTTTTTTCTTGTTAGAATCACAATTTTGACAGGAGACTTCTACATCTGTTAATCTGTTGAGTTGTTTTTTGTCCGTTCGTTGTATGTGACCTGTCAATAAGAAATTTGTTTTTATATCGGTAGGAACATAATTAATTTCATAGATATCTACTTCCCCTTTACCATTTAATCGGTTGGAAGAAAAGTAACCTTTTAAACCATCTGCAGTTGTTGAGTAATAAATATCATCTTGTTCTGAATTGATTGGGTATCCCAAGTTTACTGGAGTACTCCATACATTGTCATCTATTTTAATACTTGTATAAATATCAAATCCTCCCATACTTTTGTCACAGTTACTAGAGAAGTAAATACTTTTGTTGTCAATCGCAATAAAAGGTGCGTCTTCATCGTAAGGTGTATTAATAGTTGGACCCATGTTTTGCGGTTTACTCCATTTTCCATCCGGTAATTTTATTATACGATATAAATCTCTACCACCGAAACCACCTGGTCTATCGGATGAAAAAATTGCAAAATTATTTTCTTCATTAAAATAGATATGACTTTCATAATGTTTAGTATTTACTTCTGGAATTTTAATGAGATTTAACGAATCTAAATTTCGTGAAGAAGCTAATAAATCAATTTGAAATAAATCTCCATTTTGTTTAGTGTCTCTGTATACATAAAGTATTCTTTCGTCAGGAGTCATTGAAACTGTAGCCTCATTTAATTCAAGCTGACAGAATCTCATTTTCTTTGGTTTTGTCCAGGATGTTTCCGTTTTTTTATAACTTACATAAACATCTTCAGGAGATAAATTGGTAAATTCTTCTACATATTCTTTAATCGTATCTATTGTCCAAGTTTGACGTGAGGTAAAATAAATGGTAGAACCATCTGGAGAGATAATAGGAGCGTATTCAGGATTTACGGTATTAACGGAATCTCCAATTAATCGTATATCTACTTTTTTTGGTGTTGCTTTGTATTTGGCTGCAATTACAGTATTTGAAACTTTAAGACTAGCTATTTTTGTTAGTCGTGTTGTTTTGCCAACTTGTGTTTCTAAGAATTTTTTATAGTATTTTTCAGCTTCTGCATAGTCCCCTAAGTTTTCGGCACAAAAAGCATAATAATAATAGGCTTCTAAAGGTGCTTTTGTTTCCATTCCGGATTCAGGATTGTGTTTTGGAGATACGTTTGTAATAGACTTTTTTAGGTAGCCTAATGCTAATTTGTAGTTTTTTCTATAATAAAAAGTAGATAATCCTTTTCGGTAAATGAAGTTTTTATTGTTTGGGTTCTTCCGAAGTAATGCATCGCTGATTAAATCTGCAGCATGGTATTCTGTTTCCACAATACATCCATTCCATGTATAGACTAGTTCTTCAGCTGTTGCTCCTTTTATTAAGGTTTTAATATCATCAATAGCAAATTGTGAATAAGCAAGGGAGGAAAATAAAAAGAAGATAATAAATAAACTAAACTTCATGTGTTAACGAATTGATTTAAAGCTTATTAATCTCTATTAAGAGTTGTATTATTAAGTATACTCTAAAGAGTTCAATTTCAAAAAAGTAAATATAAACTATATTTTTTTATTTTTCTTTATTTACATAAAAAAAGCCCGAAAATTCGAGCTTTAGTTGTTATTTAAAATTATGTTATATTTCTCTATTTATATCAAAGCTTTCAAGATAATCTGCAACTCTTCGTACAAATTGTCCTCCTAATGAACCATCAACAACACGGTGGTCATAGGAATGAGATAAGAACATTTTGTGACGAATACCAATAAAGTCTCCTTCTGGTGTTTCGATTACTGCTGGCATTTTACGAACAGCTCCAAGTGCTAGTATCGCTACTTGAGGTTGATTAATAATTGGGGTACCCATCACATTGCCAAAAGAACCTACATTGGTAACTGTGTATGTACCACCTTGAATATCTTCTGGTTTTAATTTGTTGTCACGTGCATTGCGCGCAAGTTGGTTTACAGCTTTGGTTAATCCTGTTAAGTTTAAACGATCTGCATTTTTAATTACAGGAACAATTAAATTCCCACTTGGTAAAGCTGTAGCCATACCTAAATTGATATCTTTCTTTTTGATGATTTGGGTTCCATTTACAGAAACATTAATCATTGGAAAATCTTTGATTGCTTTTGCAATAGCTTCCATAAAGATAGGTGTGAATGTGATATTTTCACCTTCTCTACGTTTGAATTCATCTTTGATTTTTTCTCTCCATTTAACAATGTTTGTTACGTCTGCTTCTACAAACGAGGTAACATGCGGTGAAGTGTGTTTGGACATTACCATATGGTCTGCGATTAATTTTCGCATTCTATCCATTTCGATAATTTCATCATTCCCACTTGGTATTGCAACCACTTCTTTTATGGCTGTTGCAGGTGCTTGTGCTGGAACTTGCACCGCTGGAACAGTTGGTGTAACAGGTGAAGCTGGTATTGAAGAAACCGAAGTTTGCGTTTGATTTCCGCGATTAGCTACGAAATCTAAGATGTCTTTTTTAGTTACTCTACCTTCTTGTCCTGTACCTGGAATAGTATCCAATTCATTATTTGAAATACCTTCTTTTTCAGCAATGCTACGAACTAATGGGGAATAAAATTTATTTCCATTACCATCAGAAACTGCTTGAATAATGGTTGGTGCAGTATGATTGACAGTTGGAGCGATTTCTTGAATGATTTCATCAACACTTGGCGTATGAGCGTCAGAAACTAAAGATCCATCCGTGGATATGATAGCGATAACGTCACCAACTTGAGCAACTTGGTCTTTTTCAAAAAATATTTTAACCAAAATTCCCTCTGCTTCTGAAGGAAGTTCATTATCCACCTTGTCTGTAGCAACTTCTACTAATGGTTCGTCCATTGCAACTGAGTCGCCAATATTTTTCAACCAATTTGTTATCGTAGCTTCTGTTACACTTTCTCCCATTTTAGGAAGTCTAATTTCCATTTGTGCCATGTTGTCGTGGATTTTAACTGTTTATTCCAAAGCAAAAGTAAGGCATTTTTCTAAACGAACAACGAATCAATGACCTAAGTTGTTAAATTTAGTAGAACTTTTGTGGAATTTAAATTTATTTTTTTTAGAAACAATATAGTTGGTATACGATAAATAGGATGAATACAAATGAATTTCAGATTTTTAGGCTTTTTTATCGATTTTACTCCAATTTTTATTCACTATTTCCCAATCTTTAAAAAACGAATAATCTCTTGCATAGATAAGGTTTAGTTTTTCAATTAGTAATTCATCTTCATTATTTATGTTGTAGGTTGGACTAAATATTCCATTGGATATTTTAGGCAGATTATATAGTTGCTGTTTTGGTTGTAGCGATATTCCTACCCATGTTTTTTTTCCAATCAAGCAGGCGAATAGATTTTTAATGAGTTGTTTTTTGTTTTTGTACATCCATATTACTAAAGGACATATCAATAATAGTACAATTGCAGTTACAAAGTCAAAAGTTCGCTTATTACGTTTGTTTTTAGGAGTGTTAATGTTGTATAAATCTAATGTATATAATTCACCATTTGTATTTGTGGAATTACTTCCAATTAAATAGAGTGAATCAGGATGTGCAATTTTAAAGTCTACAGGATATTTATTTAATTCTATCATCCAACTTATTATTTGGTGTGAAGTGATGTCTTTAGCACAAAAAATAATTTCATCGATAGGGTGAAGATGTATAATTTGATCTAGTTGTGAAAGTGTACCAATTTGATTTTCGGATTTAATATCTGTTGCTGAAATTGTTACTATTTTAGAATTGTTTGTCGTACTTTGGTTTAATAGCTCTTCTACTCGGTTGATTTCATGTGGGGATCCAATGATAGCAAAGGTTTTGTGTTTTTTTTCCTTCAGCGCAAACTTTCCGCCAAAAGTGAAGGAAAGCATCCATCTTGAAATAATGAAGTAACTAGTGGTTAGTATTGCTCCGATAAGGATAAATAAACGAGAAAATTGAAATGATTTGGGAAGCAAGGCGTAAATTGCTAATATAGTAACTGTGCCAATAAAAGTTCCAATTAACGAGGTTTTAATTTTGAAAGGTTTGTCGTACCCTCCTTGAAAATAAATACTCAACAACCAGAGTGAAGTGTATATAGGGAGGGCAATGGATAAAATTGCATGTTTAAATACAATCTCTTTATATATTTCCCAAAAAACAGTTAGTCCAAAAAGTCCTGCAATTAATAAACAAAAGTCAATAGTTGGGAGGAATGCTTTTTTTAAGAATCGTACGAAAAGCGCTCCACCAGCTCGTAGATATATCGCTACATTTATTAAGAATGAAAAAAGATTTGCATTATTTTCTGAGAAGTGTTTTTTAGCAAATATGATCATTGCATTATAAAATACAAAGACGTAGTTTATGGAACTTTTTTTTGTACTTTCTCCTTTGTAGTGGATGATTTTAGTTTCGGGAAAATAATAGTTATCATAGCCCCCTAGTTGAATTCTATAAGACAAATCAATGTCTTCCCCATACATAAAGAATGCTTCGTCTAATACCCCCACTTTTTCTAATGCTTTTTTTCGCATTAACATAAATGCGCCACTTAATATATCTACTTTATTAATCTCATTTTCCGGAAGAAAACCTAGGTGATAGCGCCCAGCTTTTTTGGATGTAGGAAAAAGTGAAGATAGCCCGAAAATTTTGTAGAATGCAACAGAGGGGGTTGGTAAACCTCTTTTAGATTCGGGAAGAAAATTACCCTTCCCGTCAATCATACGAACACCTAAGGCTCCAGCATTTGGATGTTCATTTAAAAAAGTTATTGTTTTGATAAATGTGTCTTCACTAACTACTGTGTCAGGATTTAGAAGAAGAACATATTTCCCATTTGATATTTTAATTGCTTGATTATTTGCAGTTGAAAAACCAACATTTTGTTTGTTTGCAATTAAATGAACTTGAGGGAATTTTTGTTGGACCATTTCAACAGATCCATCAATCGAATTATTATCGACGACGAAAACCTCTGCAGAAATAGTTTCTAAAGCATTATACACGGAAACTAAACATTGCTCTAAAAAGTAGGAAACGTTGTAGTTAACAATAATTATCGATATGTCAATTTCTTGATTCAGTCTTTTGTTTTTAGTGATTTATAGATAGTAGATATGTTTTATCTGATGTATGATGTCTCAAGTCTTTTTTTTATTAAGTCTCAAGTCTATTATCTAATAGCAATGCAGGATATTTCAATCGGAACATCTAGTGGTAATCTGCTCACTTGAACTGTTTCTCTCGCTGGAGGCATAGATGTAAAAAAAGAACCATATACTCCGTTCACCTTTGCGAAATCATTTAAATCAGTCACAAATATGGTGCATTTCACAATATGTGAATAATCCATACCAGCTTCTTTTAAAAGTAAACCAATGTTATCCATTATTTGTTTTGTAGAAGCTTCTATGTTATCCAAAGTAAGATTCCCTGTACTTGGATTGGTAGGAATTTGACCACTTATATATAAGGTGTCGTTTTTTAAAACTGCTGGACTATAAGGTCCTATTGGTGCTGGCGCACCAGGGATACTAAATGTTTGTTTCATAGTTTTGAAATTTTTCAGGATAAAGATAAACTTTTCTGAATTAAGGAACTTTGTTCGTATAATATTAATTTTGTTCTCATGCGTATTTTGTTGGTTGATAATTATGATTCTTTCACGTATAATCTTCTACATTATTTAGAAGAAATAGATTGTGTTGTGGAAGTTGTTCGAAACGATAAGGTGAGTAACATAGATGTAGATCACTGTGATGCATTGATTTTGTCTCCTGGACCAGGTTTGCCCGAGGAGGCAGGTCGACTAATGGATATTATTGAGTATGCTTTTGAAAAAAAACCAATACTTGGTGTTTGCCTAGGTATGCAAGCTTTAGCAATATGCAAAGGAGCAACTTTATTTAATCAAAAAGAGGTTAAGCATGGTGTTTCAGAGGATTGTAGTCAAGTAAATTCGAATAAGTTATTTGAAGATATACCACATACATTTAAGGTTGGTTTATATCATAGTTGGGGAATTGAATTACAAAACGAACTTGAATTTCGGAAAACAGCAATTTCGGAAAACAAGGTTCTAATGGCGTTCGAACATGTGGTTTTTCCAGTTGTTGGTGTGCAATTTCATCCAGAATCCATTTTAACAGATTATGGTAAAAAAATGATATTGAATTTTATCACAAAATTTTGTTAATAATCCGTTTATTTTTTTCAAAATGTTTTAATAAGTGTATATTAAAATTATATACATTTGCCTCGTAAATAATTTAAATTAGTTGTAATGTCAAGTAAATACCAAGCTCAGATTGATGCGTTCATGGATAAGGTGAAAGCTACACATGGTCACGAGAAAGAATTTATTCAAGCGGTTCACGAAGTTGCTGAAGCAGTAATTCCTGTAATCGAAGAAACACCAAAATACAAAGCTGCTAAAGTTTTAGACAGAATTGTTGAGCCAGAAAGAACAATCATCTTCAGAGTTCCTTGGTTAGATGATAAAGGTGAAATTCAAGTAAATAGAGGTTACCGTGTTGAGTTTAACTCTGCAATCGGACCATACAAAGGAGGTTTACGTTTTCATCCATCTGTAAACTTGTCTATCTTGAAATTCTTAGGTTTCGAGCAAATTTTCAAAAACTCATTAACTACATTGCCAATGGGTGGTGGTAAAGGAGGTTCTGACTTTGATCCTAAAGGAAAATCAGACAACGAAGTAATGAAATTTTGTCAATCATTCATGACGGAATTATCGCGTCATATTGGTGCTGATACGGATGTGCCTGCTGGTGATATCGGTGTTGGTGGTCGTGAGATTGGTTACATGTTTGGTCAATATAAAAGAATTCGTAACGAATTTACAGGTGTTTTAACTGGTAAAGCACGTAACTGGGGTGGTTCTTTAATCCGTCCAGAAGCTACAGGTTATGGTACTGTATATTTTGCTAAAGAAATGTTAGCTACTAAAGGAGATTCTTTTAACGGTAAAGTTGTTGCTGTTTCTGGTTCTGGAAACGTAGCGCAATATGCTTGTGAAAAAGCAACACAATTAGGCGCAAAAGTAGTTACGCTTTCAGATTCTGAAGGATATATCTATGACGAAGCTGGTATAGATGCGGATAAATTAGCATTCGTAATGGAATTGAAAAACGAAAGAAGAGGTCGTATCTCTGAGTACGTTGCTAAATATCCTTCTGCGAAGTTTGTTGCTGGTAAACGTCCTTGGGAGGTTAAAGCACATATCGCTCTTCCTTGTGCTACACAAAATGAGTTAAATGGTGAAGAAGCTAAAGCGCTTATTGCTAACGGAGTTATTGCTGTTGCAGAAGGTGCTAACATGCCATCTACACCAGAAGCAATTGAAGCATTCGATGCTGCAAGAGTATTATTCTCTCCAGGAAAAGCATCTAACGCTGGTGGTGTTGCAACTTCAGGATTAGAAATGTCTCAAAACTCTTTACGTTTGTCTTGGCCAGCGGAAGAAGTAGATGCGAAATTACATGGTATCATGGTTTCTATTCACGAAGCATGTGTTAAATACGGTAAACGTGAAGACGGAACAGTTGACTATGTGAAAGGTGCAAATATTGCAGGTTTCGTTAAGGTTGCTGATTCTATGATTGACCAAGGTTTGGTATAATCATTTTCAACATAAATTGAAAGCCGGTTCCTTTATTGGAATCGGCTTTTTTGTTGTAACCATATTAGGTATATAAGTTTCACTTTGTTTGGGTAGATTTCTGTAGAGTTCATTTACCAACGTTTTTTGCCCTTCATTAAACATGTTTTTACAGTTGAAATTTAACATCAATCCAATAGGTAGTTTTAGGATTTTCATGTAGGTTAATAGCTGCGCATGATGAACAGGGTGGATATATTCAACAGCCTTTAATTCTACAACTAAGCTTTTTTCGATCAATAAATCACATCTCAATACTTGATTTGTTAATTTTCCCTTGTAACTAATTGGAATTTTGACTTCTGTTTCAAATTTTATTTTTCGTTCTCCTAATTCTTTTATAAAACAAGAATGATAAATGCTTTCTAAAAGTCCTGGACCTAATTCTTTGTGTACCTCAATTGCTGCTCCGTTTACCGTGTAAATTAAATCTTTAATCGATTGTTTTGTTGTTTTCATCTTTATGTTTTGTGAGTTTTCTTAATTAAGTTAGTTGTAAAGTTCACTTATGTCAAATGTTTTAATGCTTTTTTGATTTCGAATGCACTTCTTTTTATGATTTAATCCCATTCTATCCTATATATACTTATATGCCTATATGGTTTCTTCCAAATCATCCGCTCCTCAATTTTCTTATATGCCTTATATGGTTTAACTATACTCGTATACTTATATTTTCTTATATGTCCTATATGGTTCAAAAAAATTATCTTAAATTTACCTACCAAATTTTTTTACATGGAAACACTGGAAAAACGTACGATTACTTATGATCGTTCAGGCTTTGAAGATGCTGAATTAAAATCGATTTATAAAGCACTTGTAAAACCTAGAATGATCGAGGAAAAAATGTTGATTTTACTTCGTCAGGGAAAAATATCTAAATGGTTTTCAGGATGGGGTCAAGAAGCTATATCCGTAGGTACCACCTTAGGTATGGATAAAAACGAATTCATGTTTCCAATGCATCGTAATCTTGGGGTGTTTACAGCACGTGAAATTCCTTTAAATAGACTTTTTGCGCAATTTCAGGGTAAAATGTCTGGTTTTACCAAAGGGAGAGATCGTTCTTTTCATTTTGGTTCCAAAGAACATAAAGTAGTTGGTATGATTTCGCATTTGGGACCACAACTTGCCTTGGCAGATGGGGTAGCACTAGCGTCTAATTTGAGAAATGAAAATAAAGCAACAATAGTTTATACTGGAGATGGAGGAGCAAGTGAAGGTGATTTTCATGAAGCTTTGAATGTTGCTTCTGTTTGGGGCTTACCAGTTATTTTTGTGGTTGAAAATAATGCTTGGGGTTTATCTACTCCAAGTGTAGAACAATTTAAATGTAAACAATTTATAGATAAAGGTATTGGGTATGGGATGGATGCATTCCAAGTTGATGGGAATAATATTTTGGAAGTTGTATCCACAGTTAGAAAAATTGCAGCATCCATTCGAAAAAAACCGAGACCATTTTTGTTAGAGTGTATGACCTTCCGTATGCGTGGGCATGAAGAATCTTCAGGTACCAAATATTACCCGGAAGGGATACAAGATAAATGGGCTAAAAAATGTCCGGTAGCTAATTATGAGTTATTTCTAAGAGAAGAAGGGATATTATCTGATTCCGATATAACTGCTGTGCGTGAAGAAATCAAACAAGAAATTCAAGCTGGATTGGATTTAGCTTTTGCTGAGGATAAAATCACACCAAACACACAAGCAGAATACGATGATTTATTTGCACCTTTTGAAACTAAAAATACACTTTCTCCAAATGCAGTAAAGTCCGAAAAGCGTTTTATTGATGCTATTTCTGATGGATTACGTCAATCGTTACATAAATATCCAGAATTGGTAATTATGGGTCAAGATATTGCAGAATATGGTGGTGCTTTTAAAATCACAGAAGGTTTTGTAGAAGAATTCGGTAGAGATAGAATTAGAAATACGCCAATTTGTGAATCAGCAATTGTAGGTGCAGGTTTAGGAATGTCAATTGCAGGTATGAAGTCTATTGTAGAGATGCAATTTGCGGATTTCGTTACCTGTGGATTTAATCAAATTGTAAATAATCTAGCGAAATCCCATTGGAGATGGGGACAAAATGCAGATGTGGTTGTACGTATGCCTACAGGTGCAGGATCTGCTGCAGGACCTTTCCATAGTCAATCCAATGAAGCATGGTTCTTTCATACACCAGGATTAAAAATTGTTTATCCTGCTTTCCCAGAAGATGCAAAAGGTTTGTTAACTGCTGCAATTGAAGATCCTAATCCAGTTTTATATTTCGAGCATAAAAATTTATACAGAAGTATTAAGGGGGATGTAGCGGACGAATATTTTACATTTGAGATTGGTAAAGCCAGAACTGTTCGTTCGGGTGAAAATATTTCTGTAATTACCTATGGTATGGGGGTGCATTGGGCTTTAGAAGTGGCAGAAGCACATCCAGAATTAGATTTTGATATTATTGATTTACGCTCGTTAGCACCTTTGGATACAGAAGCTATTTATGCATCGGTATGTAAAACTGGAAAAGTAATTGTTTTACATGAAGATTGTATGACTGGTGGTATCGGTGGCGAATTAGTAGCATTAATTAATGAGAATTGTTTCCGTAATTTGGATGCTCCAGTTAAAAGAATTGCATCTTTAGATACACCAATTCCATTTGCTGCAGATTTAGAACATAATTTCTTGCCTAAAAAACGTTTCTTAGAAGCTGCTTTAGAATTAGATAAGTTTTAATGAACAAATCATTTTGTAACAATAAAGGCTGAATCGATAGATTCAGCCTTTATTGTTTTATGTAATAAGATTAGTTTTCTTATAGTAATCCGTTTAGTCTTTAACTACTTTATATCCTGGATATTTCTTTAAGTCAATCACGAATTTTGTGTCATCTACAGCTGCATTTTCAACAAAATTGGTTAGAGTATAAGTCATTACAGTACCATCTTTTGTTTTCATAATTGCTTTTTTTAAATCTAATCCAGCTTTACTGATATATAAAATAACTGTGTGATAATCTACTTTTTTTGGATCTTTTGGGTATAAATAAATAACATGAACTTTATCTCCATCTAATACATCTTCTTTTTCATATTTGTTTTTAAAACCAGTTTCCCAAATGGTCATTAGTTTTTTTGGGTTGATTCCATCGGAATCTCCACCATTTGCATCGGATTGATAAATTGCTTTATCTTCTTTTACAATTGTCCATGTTTTAATTCCATTACAAATAATCGTATTATCGCCGTAAGATGCACAGAATTTCTCTCCTTTAACCCATCCTTTTCCAATTTCACTTTGATTACTTCCAGAAGTAGCATTTTTGATAGATGCATTAAATTCTATTTGAAAAGACTTTAACGCTTTCATTTTAGTAGAAAGTTTATCGAGAATTCCTTGTGCTTTTGGATCAGAATCTTTTGTTTGGGCTACAGCTGGAATGCTGAATAATAAACAAAATATAAAAAAGTATTTCATAGTGTTAAATTTAAGTGCAAATATCACAAATTGTGCCAAATATTTACTGAAAGCAGTAGATTTTTTTAGTGGACTTTCAAATCTATGGGGAATAATTTTCAATGGATGATTGATATCGTCAAATATAGACTGAAATTTTGTTCTTTTCACAAACGATATTTACGTTACAAAACATAGTGTTGTTTGTTTTTTTAATCAGTTCAAAGTAGGTCAAATAGAAGGATTTTATTTGGTTTTGGGGATAGTATAACTACGGTAAAATATTTAATTTCAAGTAGTAGTATTTATACGCGATTTAACTTTAATAGGAAAATTCAAAAGGATTACAATCTAATTTTGTGCATGTTAGAATGATAAATCCGATGCAAAAATTAAATATTAAAAAGTCTAAGTATAACTATCTATTTTCCTTTTTGTGTATTTTTAATTATTACCCTCTAATATTTGGTGCCACTTGGTATTCAGATGCTGTTGGTGGAAATCCAAATGATTTATCGAAATGGTGGTCAAAGTCTAATGGTACAGGTCTGCATCCGACCAGTTTTATGGATTCTAGTGATATATTCTATCTTAAAAATGAACATTCCTACTTTACAATTAATACATGGAATATTGGAGGAACACTTCAGGTTTATGGAGAATTATCCATTAATCATGCAAATAGAATAAAAGCGTTGGTGATTTTTACGAATGGTTTAGTAATTGGAAATGCGCAGACATCGATTTTTAGTACAAGTACAGGAGGCTTATTCTCTATAAAAAATGGTGGGAAATATATATTTAAACATGCAACTCCCAATAATTATCTAACACTTTTTGCAGGTACAGAAACTTTTGGTGTCTCAAGTGTACTTGAATTTCAAGATTTCGAAAAAATAAATGGTGCTTTATCTAGCTGTCTTGCTAATTCTTCGAACAAAATTGGAACTGTAATTTGGAATATACAAGAAGGAAATTTTACTTATAATTTAAATGGTAATTCCAATATAAATAGAACTATTGCAGGAGATTTTAATATAATTAAAACTGGCGCGTTTGGGAGTTTAACGTGGTGTAATAGTAAAGAAGTAGCAAAATTTACTATAGAAGGTAATTATGTTCAGTCGGGCGGAAGATTTTACATCCAGCGAGGTTCTATAGGAAGTGACAGCTGTACTTTAGTTGTTCAAAAAGATTTTACATTAAACGAAGGTATTTTTGATTTAGGATTTTCTGAAAATTTTAATGCAAGTCTTGAATTAAATGGGGACTTCACGATGAACAATGGTAAATTATATCGGAGTTGTTTGCATCCTAAAAACAATACAACAATTGATTTTAAAGGAGTAAAAGAACAAGTATTTACCTATATCTCGGGTGAATTTGACACGAAAAATATCGGGTTAAACATTTTAGGTGGAGCCTGTTTGACATTGAATAGTAATATTAATATCGAATATTCACTTCGTGTAGTTTATGGAGGAACTTTGAAAATTCCAAATCCGTTTGCAGTAGTTGGAAATGGTATTTGTGAAATTTTACGAGGTGGAAAAGTAACTGTCGGACATTTAGAAGGGATTAATAAAATTACAGCAAAAGGTGCAATACAAACTGCTACAAGATTATTTCATTCGGAATTAGTGCTAGAATATAATGGAGTATCGTTTCAAAAAACTGGTGATGCTTGTGGGTTTGTTTCAAATTTGATACTGAATAACAGTGTAGGAATAGAGTTTACACAAGATATGACCATTCAAAATGAAGGTTCGTTGACTTTGTTGAAGGGATATCATGATTTAAATGGAAAAGTATTAACACTCGGAACTTTACCTGCAACAAATAGATTAATTTATGTAGAGGGAGGTTTGTATTCAAAAAATAATCTTGGTGTTTTTAGAAGGTGGATACCAAATACTATATTATCGGAAAATTCTCCATTTAATTATGGGCTTTTTCCTTTTGCTAAATCTGCTGGTCAACTCGGTTTTGTTAATTTCTCTTCAATAGGCACTGTAGTAGGTGGTATTTTATCCATTACACCAATTTTTGATAAAGAATCTGAACTTACATGTAATGTTAAGGATAGCGCTCAAACCATTTACAAAATTCAAAAAGCTTTTTCATATAAGATAATAGAAAATACTCTTAGTTCTGGAACTCAAATTAAGATGGAATATACCTGTGGAAGTTTAAAATTTTCCCCTTCAAAAGTTTCATCCTATTGTTTGACTGCGTATACTCCTTTAGGATTTCTAAATATAGGTCAATCGAATGTAAC
>CANHRS010000060.1 GCA_947463445.1 Flavobacteriia bacterium
CACAGCAAAGGGGTGATTTTTCAGTCTACTCATGACTCTAACTGTTTATAATAACGCTCATTCCAAACAATAAAACCAATGAGCAGGAGTGCGAATAAACTATTCCATTTTCCCCAAAGTAATAAATTAGGAACTAGCAAAAACTCTAGGATATTCATTGTAGCAATGATAACACATTGCACGATAACATTCATTTTTCGTTGCCACCTGGTTATTACCCAAAATGACATCAAAACCTCTGAAACACCTATCAATTTTGTAAACAAATACGCATGTTCTACCCCTAAAATTTGAGCTACAATTGCTTGATGACGCGGAACCAAACCTAACAGTTTACAAATGAGTCCATTGGTAAACCAAATCAATGCAATTAGGTAAGTAATTGTTTTGTGAAGCATATATTAAAGGTAAGAAATCTGTATATTTATTATATAAAAACTCAAAAAATACATGGCTATTTTCGGATTTATTTTTGAATTAATAATTTCAACCGCATTTGGAGCATTAGTTTTAATGATTCATCCTAAATGGAAATTGAATGTATTTAATCTAATTGCATTTAATATTGGATCTTTTGTATCCATAATTAGCGTGTCATTTTTAATGAACCTATTAATAAACAACTCAAAAACATTGAATTCAACACTAGCAGTAATTACCTACTTAACTTTCTTAGTTATTGCATTAATAAGTGGAGGTTGCTTGGGAATAATTATTGGAAAGAAAACACAAAACTTTTATGCACAAAAAAAGGGACAATAAATGCCCCTTTAACTTTTTCTAGTATTACTATTAGATATTCAAACTTAAACGAACCAAAAAGTTTCTTCCAGCTTGAGGATAGTAGAAGTTCTCATCTTGACGTACACCAGATGAAGCATACCCCCAAGTATATCCATTATTAACATAATGTTTATCAAAGATATTATTTACCAATACCCCAACTTTGATTTCAGACATTCCAAATTTCACAAAGGAATAATTTATACCAATATTCGAGAATGTATACGCATCGATTTTACGACCATTGTTTGAAGTGTTATCTAAAAATTGTTTACCAACGTACTTATTTGTTAATGTAACTTCCAAATCCTTAACAGGTTCATAGATAAATATTAAAGCAGCAATCGCATTTGGTGAAAAGGCAATGTCCGTATTTTTATGTGCGATTGCAGTTTGTGAATAATTATAAGAAGCATCGTATGCATCTAAATACTCTGTAAATGAAGCTATTTTATTCTGACTTAATGTCAAATTTCCTAATACATTTAATTTACTAAACACCTTTACACCTGCTTCTAACTCAATACCTGCACGGTAACTTTTCTTTACATTCACACGCGTATAACTTCCAACATCATTGATTTGTCCAGTCAAAACCAACTGGTTAATATAATCCATAAAGTAACCATTTACAGCGGTAAAGAAACGGTTGTTTTTGAATTTATACCCAAACTCATAATCAAACAATTGCTCAAAAGAAGGTCTAGAACTAACTGTAGATTCTACAAAATCTTTACGCACTGGCTCTCTATGTCCTACACTCCATGAAGCATATACTTTATTTTTAGCATTGACAGCATAGGTAACCCCAACTTTAGGATTGAAAAAACTAAAATTAGCGGTTTGCATGGTGGAAGAAGCAGCTTCTATATACTTATACTGTATCACACGGTATTGTGCATCTGCGAATATGGACAACTTCTTGATATCATAACTCGCTTTCAAATAATTATTTACCTCTGCTTTATTTGCATAATCGGAATAATAACGATCCCCTAAATTTCCATTGGAAGCAAATTTCGCCCAAATAACTTCCCCAAAATGGTCTCCTTCATAGACATTCGCAGCTCCCCCGAATGTTAACTTTAACCCATTTTTTGTATCGTGTGCAACAGAGTAAACTGTTCCATAAAAATGATTATCCAACCAACGACGACGTATTATATCACTTGATTTAATCGTATCATTACCTATTTTAACATCTTCTAAACCATATTTTGACAATTTATCGTCTATTTTGTATTCTTCATAATACCCATTTCCTCTCGTGTAATGCGCAGCAATATTAAATACTGTTTTTGGAGAAAGCGTATGCGTCAAATACAATTGATAATGGGATTGTTTATAATTATCTTCCTGATTTTTATAGGTGTAATAATTATATGTTCTTCCAGAATTTAAAAAGTTCAAACTGTCAGCGTAACTTAATTGATTACGAACAGCATACGCACTTTGAGCAGTAGCATCCCCAAACAATTTAGACTCAGGCGTACCATACCAAGACTGATAGGTTCGTTCGTGTCCTGAGAAAATATTTGCACGTAAAATCGATTTCTCCCCGACATAAGCACCTGAAATAAAATACGATTTCAAATTAGAGGAAGCACGATCAATATAACCATCAGAAAGGATATTCGATAAACGCATATCTAATGAATAACGTGAATTAATCAAACCAGTACCTGCTTTAATCGTATTTCGAATAGTACCAAAGGAACCTCCTGAATTATCCAAACTCATATACGATTTTTGGCGGATATCATCTGTTTTTATATTGATACTCGCACCAAAAGCTGCTGCACCATTGGTCGATGAACCAACACCGCGCTGAATCTGAATATTCTCCGTAGAAGAAGCCAAATCAGGCATATTCACCCAATACACATCGTAAGATTCAGCATCATTTACAGGGATACCATTGATGGTTACATTTGTCCGTGAAGGATCAGAGCCTCTCAAACGAATTCCAGTGTATCCAATGCCTGTACCTGCATCAGATGTTGAAACAGCCGAAGGTGTAGTTTCTAACAAGGTTGGTAAATCTTGACCAAAATTATTTTTTTGCAATTGTTTTTTGTCGAGATTAGTAAACGAAGTCGGGGATTTATCACTCACTCGTGTCACACTAATCGTTGCATCTTCTAACCGTTTCGATTTCAATGAAAGTTGAAAAAGAATAGTCGTATCTTTCGCATTCCACGAAAATCGTTGTGATTCATCATCGAAATTCAAAGCAGAAACGATGATTTCTTTCTCTCCAGGAGTAAGATTTTCCAATACAAAACTACCATCTGGATTTACGTCCACTTTTTTTTCATCTGGATGAACGAGAACCTTGGCATTTGTAATTTTGTCTTCTGACTTGGTGAAAACTTTTCCGTTGATTTTGGCCTGAGCATACAGACCCATCGGAAATAACATAAGTGTTGCAAAGCAACATTTAACAAACATTTTTTTCATTGTTAAAAATAAATTTAACAAGAAAAGGGGCTAATTCTTGTGAATGTGGAACATAGAACTAACTCGGTCACTTCCCTGCGCAAGCATTATCTTGATCAGGTCAATGGGTATAATCTCAGCTTTTTACAGCACCCCTTAGAGACGATGCAAATGTAGGTGTTTTTATTTCGGAATTTAATACTTTGCGAACTTTTTTTCCTCTATCACTTGTCGAACTTGCATCAAACGTTCTTTTAATGAACCTTTTACAATCGTAAAGTTTTTTGTTTTTGCTTGTATCATTTCCAAATACAGCACAAAAAGTTCATCTCTACTTTCAGGATGTTCACGCAACGGGTCTTCTTCCCAAGGGATGTCTGTATCGCACAAAAACAGATGATCGAAGGATTCGTCTTGGTACAATTGTTCTATCACCTGACTCACTCTTCCATATTTGTATTGCGACCAAACCTTCATAACAGTCATATCTGTATCGGAAACAAGCAAATGATTTCCAGTTATTAACACATTCTCTGATGCTTTACATTGACCAATTGCGATAGTTTCTAAATCTTGCTCTTCATAGAAGCCATCTCTTTTCTCTAAAAAACTTCGGGAAAATTCTGGTATATATACTCCTTTAAATGTTTCTGCAACCAACATCGAAAGGGAGGTCTTGCCAGTTGACTCAGGTCCTGTAAATGCAATTTTTAAACTCATACATCTACTCGATAAATACGGTTCCATTGAATCAGTGCAACTACTGCCATTATGGTATAAACCACATACAATATTGACGTTACATACAATCCCCTGGAATAAAATAAAGGAATACAAATACTATCAATCACTATCCAATACCACCAATTCTCCACCACCTTTTGCGCGACCAAATAGGTGGCAAAAAGACTAAACAAAGTGATTGGAGCATCAACAAATGGTGCCGCTTGATTTGTAAATCGTTGCATTACAACACCTAAAACTATTGCCGAAACAACAATAACACTAATGGAAATCAAGTGAAATTTCAATGGTTTTCTATGCAACTTACTTTCATCTTTTGTTCGACCCCAAACAACCCAACCATAAACAGCTGCTAAAACATAAAACATTTGTAAAAAAGAATCTAGGTACAAACGACTTTCAAAACACAAATAGACATAGATTGCCGAACTAATAAAAGCAAAAACCCAAGCGATTTTCTTCTGATATGCAGCCAAAGAAACATAGGCAACACTACAAAAAAACGCAACCCATTCGTAGGAAGATGTTTGTAATAATAAAGAGAGCATGTCTTATAGTTTTCCCTACACCCCTTCCGCTAACTCCAACCAACGTTCTGTCTTGGTTTCTATCGCCTGAACGATTTCTCCCAACTTCGAACCTGCCGCCATGATTTCATCGCTAGTTTTCGATCCATCCGATAAAATCAAAGTGAATTTTTCTTTTTCTATTTCCAAAACTTCCAACTCTTTTTCTAACGAATCAAACTCTTGTTTTTCTTTAAAAGATAATTTTTTCTTTTCTGGTTGTGCAGGTTGAACAATTGGCTTAGTTGTTACGACAGCTTCTTGCTTTTGTTGCTTTGCTGCATCGGCTTTGTCCTGACGCTCTTGCTTGATATCCTCTTGTAATTTTTGACGGTATTCGGTGTAATTACCAACAATGTCTTTAATTTTACCTTCTCCTTCAAATACAAAGATGTGATCCACCATTTTATCCATGAAATATCTATCGTGCGAAACCACAATTAGACATCCCTCAAAGGTGCGTAGGTAATCTTCCAAAACACTCATCACGAAGATATCCAAATCGTTGGTAGGCTCATCCAGAATCAAGAAATTCGGATTTTTCATCAACACCGTCATCAATTTCAAACGACGCTTTTCTCCTCCACTTAATTTATACACGAAGTTGTAGTGCATGTCTCTTGGAAACAAAAATTTCTCCAAGAATTGTGCAGCAGTCATTTGTTTTCCTTTTTCTAAAGGAATATATTCTGCAATGTCACGAATGACATCAATCACTTTTTTATCGTCGTCAACCTTTATTAACTCTTGGTTGTAGTAACCAAAAACAACAGTCTCACCAATGGAAACAGTACCTTTATCTACTGGTTCCAACTCCTGAATCATATTTAAGAAAGTCGATTTTCCTGTCCCATTATTCCCTACGATCCCTAAACGCTCTTTACGATTAAAATTATAGGTGAAACCATCTAAAATAACTCTCGACGGCCAAGCTTTGTGTATTTTGTGTAACTCAAGGATTTTAGTTCCGAGACGTTCCATTTTCACTGGGATTTCGACTTCGCTATCATCGATTTTTTGTTGAGCTACACTTTTAATATCTTGAAAAGAATCGACACGTGCTTTTTGTTTAACACCCCTAGCTTTTGGTTGTTTACGAATCCAATCCAACTCTTTTTTAAAGGTGTTTCTTGCTTTATCAATCGTAGATTGTAGTTGTTCTTGACGTTCTGCTTTCTTTTCTAAAAAATAAGAGAAATTTCCTTTATATCTGTATAATGTTTTATCCTCCAACTCTAAAATAGAATCACAAACCACTTCTAAGAAGTAACGGTCGTGCGTCACCATTAATATCGTTGATTTCGATTTAGAAAGGTATTCTTCCAACCATTCAATCATATCTAAATCCAAGTGATTTGTTGGCTCATCCAAAATCAAGAAATCTGCTTCGGAAACCAATACTTTCGCTAAGTTCACACGTTTCTTCTGACCTCCCGATAAACTTCCAACTTTCACATCGGTATTATTCAATTTCAAGACCGATAAAATTTGAGCAACCTTTACCTCAATATCCCACGCATTTAAATCCGTCAATTCCTGAAAGCACTCATTCAATAGTTCGTCATCTTGGTTTTTCATCGCCAAGTTGTACTTTTTTACTGCTTGAATCTCCGGTAAATCATGATCAAAAACCGCCTCCATGATCGTCATTTCGTCGTCCATGTTTTCACTTTGCTCCATGAATGCCACACGAATATCATTACGATACACAATACGACCAGAATCAAATTGTTCTTTATCCATCAAACAGCGGAGAAGGGTTGTTTTACCACTTCCGTTTTTCGCAACGATGGCTACTTTTTGTCCTTGGTCTATCCCAAAGGTAATATCGGAAAACAACATACGGTCACCAAAGGACTTCGTAAGATTCTCAACGGAAAGATAATTCATAAGGTAACTTCTATAAATTGATTTTTTTTTGCAGCTTATGGTCTGTCTCAAAAAATAATTTCAAGAAGCCACCAACAATTAGATTAACGGATACGGTCTACGGAATCCAATAGTTTTTTGTCTTTTTTAACCCCCCAAGAAGCTAAATATGTAAATATAACTGCAATTGCAAACAAAAAATATCCTGGACCTAACACAACTGCATTTGTATTTTTTACAAAAATTCCAGCATAAGCGTTAACCGTCAACATAAAAAACATAAATGTCAGGGCAAACTTTATACGATTACTCATTTTATACTGCCCTTTCAATCTTTTGTATGAAAAAATAGTAATTATAATAAATACAGTAAACAAAATACAAGCAGGATAAATCCAAATAGTTTTTTCATTTACAGCTTTATTATTAACTAATTTTACTACTGAATAAAAATCAAATTCGTACACAGCATCTTTCGTTTCGAACCTAAATACGTCCAAACCAAAATTTAAAAAACTTAAGCAAATAATTGCACCTAACCAATAAAGCGATTGAATTCTTTGTAACATTTTCTTTTGATTTTAACCATACAAAGATACAATTTTAGCACGTAAATTATCTAGATAGAACTAATTTCTTTATATATAAACATTATCATGTTAAAAAACTTCAATTGAACATGTTGGAATACTTTACCCATAGCTTTCAATAAATGAACGAGTGTTAGTTAATTGTTAGAAAGATTATTAACAATTAATCACAAAGTAAATAAACACTTTATATAGATATATTAAATAAGCTTATTATAAACACTTAATCTTTAGGGAATACTATTCGAAATCCTATACGATTTCCTTTAAATTCAATTTCACCAGTTTCACGTGCTGCGGCTCTACAAGCAGTCGCTGGATTCGCCCAACTACCTCCACGATTCACCTTATATCCTGCCTCCATAGGACCAGTTGGATTCACCGATGTGCCTTCTGTATAAACACCATACCAATCATTACACCATTCAAACACATTCCCGAACATATCATGTAAACCGTATGCATTCGCAGGATAACTTCCAACAGGTTGTGTACGCTTCAAAAAAGACTCTGGACCACATCGTAAAATTTCAGTTGTCCCATCAAAATTTGCTTGTGTTTTTGACAAACAATTTGTTTTACCAAAAGCATTTTTACCTCCTGCACGAGCAGCGTATTCCCACTCAGCCTCTGTCGGTAATCTACCACCCATCCATTCCGCGAAATTATTTGCTTCTCGCCAAGTGACATTAATCACAGGTCTATTCCCTCTACCCCATCCATTATCTTCTGGTTTTTCTAGACCAACGGAATCACAATATGCGTCATATAAATCAAATGTAATTTCAAACTTACTCATACGAAAATCACTCACCGTTACACTATGCGCCAATTCATCTGTTTCACAATTCCCATTCTTTGACTCACAACCCATCAAATAGGTCCCACCTTCGACATCTACAAGTAAAATATCTGGTTTACGCGCTTGTTTAAATAGTTGCTGTTTTCCCGTCTTAAAGAAAGCCGATGAACCTTTAATGGAATCCAATTGTTTTTTTGCTCTCGCTAACTCTAATTGTAATGCTTTTTGCTCTTTTGGTTGTTTTTTAGATTTCTTTGCAGTTACAGATGATTTAACCAACAAAACATCTTTCGAACGTATTTCGGATAATTCTTTTTCTAACTCCACTATTCGATTTCGCAAGGTATTTACTTGTCCTTGATATTGAAAAATAGAAGAGTTTAATTCATCTTTTAATGTTGATATCTTATTATCTTTTAAAATTGACTCCCCAAGCAGACTGTCATACGATTTTGTTAAACGTTTGATCTGCTCTTTTTTACTCTGTGAAAACGCAGAAAATGATAGAAAAAACAATATAATTAAGAGGTATTTTTGGGACATAGCGCCTTAAATTCAAAGGTTTTTATTTACCAATAAAATTAATGCAATTGAAAACTGATAAGATGAAGAAGAAAGATAGTTTTACACGTAAGTATGTTGACTTTTTAAGATCCTAATTTCATTCCAATCTCGTCTGCAATCTCCATCAAGTAAGCATAAGCTGCATCATATTCATTTGGAATTACTCCTTCCAAAATAGCATCTTTAATTTTTGTTTTTAGGGTACCTATCTCTGCACACGGACCAATTTGAAAAAGTTGCATTATTAACTCCCCAGAAATAGGTGGTTGAAAATTACGAACACGGTCTTTTTCCTCCACATCCTTTAATTTCTGAGCAACAGACTCAAAGTTTTTTC
Organism: Flavobacteriia bacterium; assembly: GCA_947463445.1. Lineage (GTDB taxonomy): Bacteria > Bacteroidota > Bacteroidia > Flavobacteriales_D > Crocinitomicaceae > CANHVK01. Next base: position 8,695 of record CANHRS010000060.1, read on the forward strand.
GGAATTTCAACACTTTCATTTCATTTTTGGATGTAACATCCGCATTACACAAGGTCATTAAATCGTCAATATCATCCCCTGCCTCAAACAACAAACGACGAATAGCTGAATCTGTCACATGCCCTTTTACTAAAGCAATTGGTCGTAAGTGTAAACGAACCAACTTCTGCACATATTTCATTTTAGCGTCTAAAGGCAACTTTAAACGTTTAAAAATTTTAGGAACTAATCGTGCACCAAAATCCTCGTGCCCATGAAATGTCCAACCCACAACTGTATCAAAACGTTTGGTATTTGGCTTAGCAATATCGTGTAAAATAGCTGCCCAACGTAACCAAAGATTAGAAGTATTTGGCGCTATATTATCCAAAACCTCAAGTGTATGGTAAAAATTATCTTTATGGGATTTTCCATTAACAGTATCTACTCCTTTAAGGGCAATCATTTCTGGAAAAAACTGATGGAGTAACTTAGTACTATCTAACAATTTAAACCCACGAGAAGGTTCTTTTGAAAGAATAATTTTATTTAACTCATCTGAAATACGTTCTTGCGTAATAATTTTCAAGCGTTCCGCATTCGCTAATATTGCCTCCAAACTCGCAATTTCGATCTTAAATTCCAATTGTGTCGCAAAACGTATAGCACGCAACATACGTAAAGGATCATCCGAATACGTAGTTACAGGTGCCAATGGCGTGCGAATTATACCATCTTCCAAATCTTGCAAGCCATTAAAAGGATCTATTAATTCTCCAAAATTAGCTGGATTCAAACTAATTGCTAAGGCATTGATGGTAAAATCACGACGTAATTGATCATCCTGTAAAGTACCTGCTTTAACGGATGGATTACGTGAATCTTCGGTATACGATTCTTTTCGTGCCCCTACAAATTCTACGTCTAAATCTTTGTAATTAAACTGCGCTGTACCGTAGGTTTTAAAAATAGAAACCTTTTTCACACGTAACGTATTTGCACATTGCTTGGCATATTCCACACCATCACCAACAACCACAATATCAATATCTTTGGATGGACGTTCTAACAACAAGTCGCGAACAAAACCACCAATAACATACGCTTCCACGTGATTCTCTTTGCAAATTTGTGCTGCAACCTTAAATACAGGATGTTTTAATTTATCAGAAAGATTAAGAGTTTTCATAGGTAGCACAAATATACAAAGGATTTATTCACGAATTCTTGCTTTCTTTGTATACCAAACCAAACAGACGATGAAATTAAATGTAAAATTAGTCCTATTTAGCGCAGCTATTCTTATACTTACTGCTTGTAAAACCTACTCTGAAGAAGATAAAAAAACGCTCGACACTAAAATAGAGACTTATCTCAAAAAAGATAAAATTAACTACCAAAAGTCGGAATCTGGTTTGTATTATTTTATTGAAAAAGAAGGAGAAGGTGAATACATCAAATTTACGGACGAAATAAAAATCAATTACCAAGGAAGATTATTGAATGGACAAATTTTCGATGGTGAACATAAAAAAAACCCAATTTCATTCAAAGTAGCAGACTTAATTGAAGGTTGGAAAGAAGGTATGCTATATTTAAAAAAAGGAGGAAAAGCAAAATTGATTATCCCTCCCTATTTAGGATATGGGGATTACGACTTGGAAAAAATTCCACCACACTCGGTGTTAGTGTTTGATGTGGAAGTGATAGATGTGAAGTAATTATTAGAAATAAATGGTTAATAACTGTTTCATTTTATCACCAAGAAAACTTCCCATTCTAATAATTTTATTCCAAATTTGTATAGAAAATAAAAAGAGTAATCGTGATTTGAATTTTTATTTGAATCCAAAAACATAAACTATGAAGCATAATTTCGGCGCAGGACCATGTATCCTTCCACAAAACGTTTTCAAACAAGCTGCAGATGCAGTTTTAGATTTTAACGGACTTTCTATTTTAGAAGTTTCTCATCGTCACAAAGACTTCGTTGCCGTAATGGACGAAGCTATTGATTTGGTGAAAAAAGCGTTAAATGTTCCTGCAGGATATTCTGTTGGTTTTTTACAAGGTGGAGCAACACTTGGTTTTACCATCGCTGCGTTGACCATGATGCGCGAAAATAAAAAAGCAGCATATTTAAATACAGGAACTTGGGCGAGCGGTGCAATCAAAGAAGCTAAGAAAGTTGGTATTGATGTCGCTGTGGTTGGTTCTTCGGAAGATAAGGGGTTTACCTATATTCCAAAAACTTTTGATGTTCCTGCTGGAATGGATTATTTCCATTATACTTCTAATAACACGATTTACGGAACACAATTCCACGCATTACCAAAAACAGATTTGCCATTAATCTGCGATATGTCCTCCGACATCTTCTCCAAAGAAATAAATGTTGCTGATTTTGATTTAATTTACGCTGGTGCACAAAAGAATTTGGGTCCTGCTGGAGCAACTTTATACATCGTAAAAGATGAAGTTTTAGGTAAATCAACTTCTCCATTCTTACCTACGTACTTGGATTTAAAACAACACATTGAGAAAGAATCGATGTTAAATACTCCTCCTGTATTTGCAGTTTATGTTGCGATGTTAAATTTACGCGACCTACTTGCTAATGGTGGAGTAAAAGCGAAAGAAGCAGAAAACAATGAAAAAGCAGCTTTATTATACAACGAAATTGATGCAAATCCATTATTCTTCGGAACTGTAGAAATAGAAGATCGTTCAAAAATGAATATTACTTTCAAATTACACAACGAGGCTTTAGCAGAAGAATTTGACAAGGCATGGAAAGCAGCAGGAATTGTTGGTCTTCCAGGTCACCGTTCTGTAGGAGGTTATAGAGCTTCTATGTATAATGCATTACCTTTAGAAAGTGTACAAGTTTTGGTGGATGTAATGAAAGATTTCGCAACAAAAAACGCATAAGACATGAAAATATTAGCAAACGACGGAATTTCTGACGAAGGAAAAAAAGCACTAGAACATGCTGGTTACACAGTGATTACCGACAAAGTAAATCAAGAAGATTTAGCAACAAAAGTAAACGAGGAGAACTATGAAATCGTTTTGGTACGAAGTGCAACAACGGTTCGCAAAGAAGTAATCGACGTATGTCCAGGATTGAAATTAATTGGTCGTGGCGGTGTTGGAATGGATAATATCGATGTCGCTTACGCTCGTGAAAACGGAAGAACAGTTATTAATACTCCTGCATCCTCTTCTCAATCCGTAGCAGAATTAGTAATGGGACAATTATTCTCGATTTCAAGATTCTTGAACGACTCGTATAAACACATTGAATCCGGTGATTTTAATACACTTAAGAAAAACTACGCAAAAGGGGTTGAACTTCGTGGAAAAACGTTGGGAATCATTGGTTTTGGTCGCATTGGTCAATCATTAGCTTCTTACGCCTTAGCAATTGGTATGGAAGTAAAAGCGTTAGAAATTGAGAAAAAAGAAGTAGAAATCGAATTAGCGGAAATCAAAGGTTTCGGTAAACCAAAAGTGAAGATCCAAGTAGAAAATGATTGGTCTTCCTTCTTACCAACTTGTGATTACATTTCTATTCACGTTCCAAAACAAGCAAATGGTGAAGCTGTAATTGGTGAGGCGCAATTTGACTTAATGAAAAAAGGAGTTCGTTTAGTGAATGCGGCACGAGGAGGAGTGATCCAAGAAGATGCGTTAATAAACGCATTAGATAGTGGTAAAGTTTCATTTGCAGCATTGGATGTATTCGAAAACGAACCAACACCTGCTAAAGCGTTATTAGCACATCCAAAAATTGCAGCAACACCACATATTGGAGCAGCAACTTTAGAAGCACAAGATCGTATCGGTTTGGAATTAGCGGATTTAATTATTCAACAATTCGGAAGATTCAATTAACTAACATTCTTTTAAACTAAAAAAAGCCATCTAGTAGATTAGATGGCTTTTTTTAGTTAGTATGAATATAAATCCAATTAATTAAACTTTCTTATTGCACGAACATAATGTTTTGTAGACTTATCTGCCTCTCCATCGTTACCACCTAAAAACCCATAGCGATATGCAGTATTTGCATCTTTTTGATTGGATGACCAGTAGTAACCAGTTGAAAACTTTTCTAAATCAGTTACTTTAATATTATTATACATAATACCTAATTCATCCATGGAAGGCAAATACCAATCACTGTAAGTTCCATATACTAAATCATTGCATAATTTCGCCGCACTCTGACCTGAACATGAATTGACAATAGCTTCGGTATTAGATAATCCACTACCTACCCCAGTATTTGTAGCTCCAGAAGCATTTACACCAACACAACCCCATACATATGAAGTGCTTAAATCATCAGAGATTACAATCAGTCCACCACCACCTTTATTTGGATTTAAATAAAATAATATCCCTCCTTTGTATTGCATACCAATATACAATTTAGAAACAACGGTTTTAAAAGAAAATGTATTTCCATAGGTCGTACCATCGCTTGTTGTTGCGTATGATCTACAATAATAAATTGTTGCAGGTAATAGCCCAGTCATTAATGAGGAGAAACTACCAGTTCCATCGCCTTCATTCGTAGAGTAATCACTAAGAGTTGGTGATGGATCTAGAGACCAGCACATACCTTTAGCTATAATTGGATTACCACCATTCGTAGTTACAATCCCCCCACATACTGCTGATGTAGAATCGATTTCGGTAACCTCTGTTGTTTTAATTTTAGGTTTTGCTCGCTCTACTTTAACCTGTATTTCTTCACCATAAGCTACACCATAACTATTCTTTGCGTAACTGTTCACATAATAAAGAACACCTAATTCAAAAGTAAAATCAGCAGTAAATTGAACACTTAAATCTTTTGAAATGATTTTATTATCCGAAATTGATGGACCCATTTTCGTGGCATATACAAAACCACTTTCTATAACCTCACTACCTCCAGGATGAAGCACCTGACCATTTAAAGATAAAATTAAGCCAAGAGTGTCTATATTAGATATTTTATTTGTTTGAATGATAGGTATAGAAGCTGAAAAATAAGGATTTGTAGTAAATATAATTTCTTCGCCATATGCAATCCCCTTTGTGTTTTTAGCATAGGCACGCACATGGTATGTAGTATTTGCTTTCAAACCGACTAATTTACTGGTAAATTCACCTAAACCAGAACCATCTTGTGTATATGTAGCATTTGTAAGGGAAGGAGCTGAAAAAACACCATAACATACACCACGTAAAAGAACTTCAGACCCACCGTCACTAGTTACATTACCACCAATATAAGCGGATGTTACATCAACAAATGAAACAGGTAAAGTTGTTACAGTCAAGTTATTTTTCTTACAAGAAACACTTGAGTAAATAAACAAACCAAAAATGACTAAATAAATTATATTTTTCAAAATATATCGGTTTATAAACTAAATATACGGATAATACGAGAAAAAGACAATAAAGTTCGATTATCGAACGGGAATTCTATCGTGAAAATCTTTCGTTAATTCGAGATACTCTAAAGAATAATCTCCACTAGCTTCTCTAATCAAAAAATCCTGTTGAACTATATTTTTCGAAATTTTAGAAAAACTTAGAATAACCCGCTTACATACAGCAGGTTTTGCATACACATTGATTCGTTGATCCACAAACAAACCATATTTATTTGCGAGTTCGATCCATGCATTCGATGCCTCAAAAGGCAGTATCATCCAACAAGAACCAACTTCATCTAATACGCTTGAAATCTTACAGAACCACGCATCCATTTTATCTCTATCTATATGTTTCGCAATTTGAAGCTTGGGATCTTCGGGAATTAGTCCACATTCAAAGTAAGGAGGATTTGTGACAACAACATCATATTTATCCAATACTACAAAATTTAGAAAATCTTGATGTTGAATATTTATACAATTAAAAAAAGTAGAGTTAGAAATATTAATCGCAGCTTCGGTAGCTGTTTCTGCATGAATTTCCAACGCAACAATCTGAATTGATGGGTTCTTTTGTGCTAGCATAAGACTAATAACACCTGTTCCGGTTCCAATTTCTAATACTTTATTTGCAGTTGACACATCGGTAAAAGCACCCAATAACATTGCATCTGTACCAACTTTGACCGCGGCAATATCTTGTTTAATCGTAAAATGTTTGAAACTAAAAGTAGACATTGGAGTTAATCCAAATAAATCGAAATTAGTCCTTCAGGAGCCTTAACTCTTAGGATTTTGGCTTGACGATTTACTTCCTGTACTAATCCTTTCACAAAAGGAATAAGTACTTCTTTACCATTTGCATCCACTTGAATCAAAGGGTTAACCGGTAAATCAATAATTTGTATTAGCGTACCTACTTTCCCAAAAGAATCATCCACAACATCAAACCCAACCACTTCGTGATCATAGAATTGTGTACCAGTTAATTCAGGTAATTCTGTTAATGGCAGGTATAAATTTTTTCTTAGTAATGGTAAGGCATCATTTTCAGAATCCACACCTTCGAATTTCACTGCTGCAAAACCTCTTGGTTTTAGTTGGAAAGATTTGATAAAAAATGGCGTTAAGAACCCGTTAATATCAATAAATACTTTGTTTAAAGACGTGTATTCTGAAGGATCAGTAACGTCTAA
>CANHRS010000061.1 GCA_947463445.1 Flavobacteriia bacterium
ATCCATCAAGGAAATCCCGCTTTTAAAAAGTTTTATCGGACACTAGTGCTTTGAAATATTATTAATACAAATTCATTATGTTAAAAATTGGGATTACTGGTGGAATCGGTTCTGGGAAAACTTTTATTTGCCACATTCTAGAAAAATTAGGCTATCCAGTTTTTTATTCGGATATGGAAGCTAAAAAATTGATGAACGAAAATAAACACATAATAGAAAAAATAAAGAAATTATTAGGTAATAAGGCATATTTAAAAGGTATTTTAAATAAATCATTTATTGCTCAGAAAATATTTGAAATACCAACATTACGTAATGAATTAAACGCAATAGTACATCCAGAAGTATATCTAGCATTTGAAAATTGGTGTAACTCTCAAACTTGTAACCTTGTTTTCAATGAATCAGCACTATTATTCGAAACTGAGTCTTATAAAAGATTTGATAAAACTATATTAATAACTGCAGATATCTCCATCAAAATCGAAAGAATCAAAAAAAGAGATCTATTAGATGAAATTGAAATAAAACGTCGAATGAATAGTCAACTTTCTGATGAAATAAAATTGAAATTAGCAGATTTCGTAATTGATAACAATGGGGATAAACTAGTTTTAACTCAATTAATTAAATGTATCCATGAATTAGAATTTCCAATCTTATAATTCTTCAAAATCGTCAAATTTAGAAGAGTCATCCTTTTTACTATCCTCATTTACATGCATCTGTGTTGTAACTAAAGGTTTACCTGAAACCAAAAAAAATACACCATTAATTAGCTTGTTTAAGATACTTAATAAAATAAAGAATCCGATTACCTTAAAAATAAAACCAATAAAAGGAGCCTCTTCAATTCCAATGATTGAATTATAAAACCAATTACTGATTGGATTTTGAGCAAAATCTGGATAAAAAATAAAGAATACAAACATTCCAATCCCAAATAAAATTACACCAATCTCAGCTTTTAAATTAAAAACTGGAGTTAGAAACTTCATTGATTCTCCTAAGGAAGCTTTGAACAACGTAGATCTTTTTTGACGATTTTGTAATTTTCCAACAAAATAAACCACTAAAATTAAAGCTCCAGTGAACAATTCATATGGTAATATATATCCAGAATTATTATGATTCAAACAAAATAAAAAAGTTACATCTATTAAAAAAAAATATTGGAGGGTCTTTATAGAATATTCTTCAATGACACTTTTTTCAAAATGTTTGGGCCTTAATATGGTAATCGACAAACGAACAAATCCCCACAAAAAAGCAAACACAGCAAACATAACGCCCATCAAAAAGGCAAAATTCAATAAATTCATAGTACAAATTTGCAAAAAAAAGTCATATACGATTCATTTCTAAAAAAGCAATATAGAATTAATTAATATATTTGATGTTCATATATAAACATAAAAAATTAGAATGAAAAAATTTCTATTAATTTTCTCCGTAAGTGTTGTTACATTTTTAACTTATGCAGAAGAAGGTATGCTAATACCCTCCTTAATTCAAGCTTTTCAATCCGATATGAAAGCAAAAGGAATGAAATTAACAGCTGAACAAATCTATAGTTTTAACAATTCAAGTATAAAAGATGCGATTATCAGTTTTAATGGCGGATGCACTGCTGAAATAATTTCTGATCAAGGACTAATCCTCACGAATCATCATTGTGGTTATTATAACATACAATCCCATTCTTCTTTAGAAAATGACTATTTAAAGAATGGATTTTGGGCTAAAACAAAAACAGAAGAACTAGCAAATCCAGGTTTATCTGCTACAAGAATTGTGCGCATTGATGACGTAACTGCAAGCGTGCTGTTTGGAATTACAGATGAAACTCTTCTTCAAGAAAGAAATCAAAAAATAAGAGAGAATATCCAACAAATTATAAATGACAAGTCATTAAATACACATTATAAAATTGATATAAAAGAGTTTGACTATGGAAATAGCTACTACGCAATGACAACAGAAGTATTTACAGATGTTAGACTTGTTGGTGCCCCCCCTAGTTCTATTGGTAAATTTGGTGGAGATACTGATAACTGGGTTTGGCCTAGACATACAGGAGATTTTGCACTTTTTAGAATATACGCTGGTGCGGACAATAAACCCGCAGCTTATAATCAAATGAATGTGCCATATGTACCTGAATACTCTTTAACCATAGATGTAGGACATAGAAAATCAGGGGAATTTACGATGGTATATGGATTCCCGGGCATAACTGAACAACATACAGTTTCTGGTCAACTTGCATATCTAATAAACAGAGAAAGACCAGCACGTATAGGTATGCGTGAAAAGTCTTTATCCATAATCAATACACGTATGCGAGCTAGTGATGATATTCGCATTAAATATGCTGCAAAGCAAGCAACTATTGCAAATTCCTACAAGAAATGGATTGGCCAAGTACAAGGTTTGGTAGAACTTAATGCTATTGAAATTAAAAAACAATACGAAGCAAAATACACTAAAACAGCACAGAAAACGGAACAATGGAGGAATCGATATGGTGATATTGTGCAAAAAATGAATAATTTATTTGAAGAAAATAAAGAATATGACTTCACCAATACAATGATTATGGAATATATTTACATCGGTGGTGGGCCGGAATTTTTTAAACAAGTGAGAGTTGTAGATGAATTAGTCAAAAATTATGATAAATATAAAACAGCTGGTGAAATCCCAAATAAAATCGATAAAATAAAAAATTCATATGAAAAATTCTTCAAAAACTACAACAAGGAGATAGATCAAACTATTTTTAATCTATTACATGCTGAATTTATTCATTTAATGAATGTAAATTATTTACCAGGATCTGTACTTAGTAAAAAAACAGAAGAATGGTCTAACGAAATATATACAAAATCGATTTTTACGGATAAAGAAAAGTTAACATATTTCTACACAAACCTGAATGACGAATCCATCGTAAAAATAAAACAAGATCCTGCTTATATTTTGTATTCAGAAATTATTAATAAATATTCTAGTGAAATTGTTCCAAAATTGGATGATTTTAATACAAAAATGGATGAGCTACTCAAAATATATATTGAAGGTAAACATGTAATGTTTCCTAAAGATAAACATTGGCCTGATGCTAACGGAACACTAAGAATTGCTTATGGTAAACTGGAAGGTTCAACACCAAAAGATGGACTAGAATACAAAAATCATTCTACCGTAGAAGGAATTTTAGAAAAAAACAAAACTAATAACCCAGATTTTGAACTATTACCTCGTGTGAAGGAGCTATATGAGAAAAAAGAATATGGAGGATATGATCAAGATGGAGATTTATGGGTATGTTACACCGCTTCTAATCACACAACGGGTGGTAATTCTGGCTCACCTGTATTAAATAAAGATGGCTACTTCATAGGGATTAATTTTGACCGTACTTGGGAAAGTACAATGAGTGATTATATGTTTAATCCTTCAAGATGTAGAAATATCGTATGTGACTCTAGATATATTCTATGGGTAATCGATGTTTATGCAGAAGCCGATAATTTAATTGAAGAAATGCATATTATTACCGAAAAAGATAAACGCAGAAAAATGTAAATTAGCCTCAAAGCTAGTAAAGGGTTGAACAATGTTCAACCCTTTTTATTTTGCAATAATAAATGCTTTCAAATTCCAATAAGTTTTATAACACGTATTCGGAAAATACTTAGGATCACTTGAAATATCATAAATAAAAATTGATTTAGGTTTTTTAGTTAAGACAGGTAATACTTCAATTTTAGTGTTTTTAACATCCACAGAATCGAGTAATAAATAACGAGAATTAAGTTCATTATTAAAGGCATCTGCATCTTGCGACAACAAATCTTTCCAAGCTGAGAAACTATTATTAGAAATGTTTAATATTATAATTGATAGAATTAGTGCATATTTTTTAAATCTGAAATTTGAAAAGAATTTTAACTTCATAATATCATCTCTCCAAAGTGTAATGTTTACGAACCAAAATAAAATAAAATAAAAATAAGCAACATTAATTGTTCTATGTTGTCCTAATATTCCTGTGCTCCAATAAGCAGGAAATATCGCAAGAAATAAAACACCAATTAAAGCGAATAATGCTATAAATCTATTTACGTAAAAATGAGTGCAAAATAAACTTTTGAAATAATTAACATAATGATTATTAAAAATATAAATTATTGACAATAAAATAAGAACACCACTAGATATCCAATTAAATGTAAAACGAATAATTTGAAGCGAAGTATAACAAAATGAATAGATAAAACGATGTGATTCATCTAGAAAATAAGCTTCTCTCACTTTATTACCAGGAGCAAAATACACAAGACAAAACCCAAATATTGAACTAATCAAAAATCCTAAAAACCAAGATTTATTGGATAATTTATTTTTCCAATGAACAAATAAAATAACCATATGTAATGCTACTAATAATAACATTTCCACTTCATTGAAACCTGCAAGTAAAATATTGGAAATACAAAGAACACAAAAAGCTATTTTTTTTCGCAAACCTTGTTGCATGGATGAAAATCGATGTAATCCGATAAAATAAAAAAGCGTGAAGCAATTAGCAAGTTGATATGTCACAACACCTGTATACCAATACGTCCCTTCGGATAAAATAGGCATTTGAAAAAGATTCAAAAGCATAAAAAACAAAGTGATTATTAAAATCAATCGTCTATTTACTATTTTTTTTAAAAAATAATTGAAGAACAAAAAAACGGAAAGAATCGTAAAAACAAAAATCGCAAATAGACTTATTCGATAAATCCACAACCAAGAATTTCGAACTACTAATGGATTTTTTAATACAAAAAAATTAGAAAAAAATCGCCCATTCCATAAATTATATTCATCTATTAACGCAGAAAATAGATCTTGATTTGTACCTAATACTGCATACGAGAAATCATCCCCTGATGGATGGCAATAGAAAAATAAGATCAAATATGGGAGTAAACAAAGAAATAATACTCCTATTAATTTATTCTGGTAAGACATTCATTTTATCCGCAAAATGGAAACAATAATCACGTAAATCTTCACAAATTAATGTTTCTCCTGTAGCACGCTCAAAACTATCTGCCATGGTCAATAATGTTTGATGAAAAAACTGTTTCATTTCTTCAACAGACATATCCTCCGTCCATAAATCGATCTTTAATGTATGGCCTTTTGTTGCATCCCACATAGCCAACATCATTGCTTTAGTATCTTGATTTTCTACCTGACCATCTGTAGCACTCCATTTCATTCTAAGTGGAACATGATTTTCATTTAAACCTACGTTCACTTCAATTTTGGATGTTTTTACAATTTCTTTGCTCATTATTCTTCTATTTCATACGACTGTAAAATCGTGTTATACGGTAATTTAACTAGTTCATTAATTGATATAGATTCGTTTTGTTCCATAAACTCATGTACGATTTTCCAACCTAAAAATTGACCCAAGCGATCTGGACTTTTTTCAGGTAATCCAACAGTAAATGGACCTGGATTTAGCAAATTAGCATGATCTCTTTCATTTTTCGAGAATAATAAATTCTGATTTATTATATACTTCCATATAGATGACTCATTATACTCAGCCCAAGCATATCCATGCTTTGTATAGCGCAACAATGTATGTTTTTCAATTGCAGGAAATGCAGATTCAGTCATATAGATAATCTTACCCCAACGAATCATTTTTTCTGCAAAAGTACCATTTACTTCTTCCACAACATTAGTAGAAATCCATTCTGATAAAACATCTCGTGGAATATATTCTTTTAACATAGCATCCTTCATCCACTGAAAAAATTCCTGAGAAGGCAATTCTTCAATCACAGCTTCTTTAGGACCTAAATACCTCTCTAAGCCTATTCCAATTTCTCTATTTGAACAATAAACATTTGAAACAAATAAAGAATTGATGTAATATATTTGCTTAGGCAAAGGAATTTCGGATAGATGAAAATGTAAATGTTTAAAACCATCAATTAATTGAAGTTGCAAATCCATTTTTGAGGAATACAAAATCGAAATTTTATATTGCAACCTTTTAATATATAAATCATTACGGAAAATTTCAATTCTACTAAGACTACTTGAATCTTTAAAACCACCTATACCCAAACAATGAACCAATTGATATGCCAAAACACCACCTGAACTAGTGGCATAAGCTCCTAAAACTTGAGGTATATAATTAATGGGAGTATTGAATAACAAAGAATCTAAATTAACAAAGGATATATTTACATTTGATCTAGATACATCAACTTCCAAACGATTACTAGTACATGATGAAAATATGAATATAAGAGTTGAAAAATAGAAAAAAATTCTTGGTATCATTAATATTAATTAATTTAGTGACCAAAAGTACATAAAGTCTTTGAATTATGACAAAATTAGCATATAAACTACTTTTAATTTGTTCGTGTTTAACATTACAAAATATAAGTTTTACTCAAACAAATACTACTCATAAATTACAAATGGGTATCATATTAAGTAGTGGTTTAAATTTCAACAAAATGAACACAAAAATTGCCGAAGGAGAGATAGGAACAGATTTAACAGTAGGCATGAATATAGTAAAAAACTTCAACCATAATTTAGGTTTTGTTTCTGGTTTTGAATTTGATTTTTCAAAAATTAAATACGCTTTTGATGAGAAGGATAGTATATTTTATTCATATATAGACTCAAAAATATTAAATAAATCGGATGACCATACTAATAGTTCATTATTTAATATACATGAAAGAAACCAAACACCGATATATTTAAGTATACCAACAATGTTTGTTTTTAGAACAGATTATATGGGATACAATCGATTTTTCGCGAAATTTGGTATGAGACATTCTATTGTTCTTAAAAGTACTACAGATGACCAAGGTTTTGAAAAAGAAAAAAAAGAACTTCTGAACATGGATTTATCATCTGATTTACGATATTACAAAGGAAGTATTGGAATGGCATGTGGAACAGAATGGAATTATTATGGATCATCTACAATGGTATTTGAATTAGGATATTATTATGGAATTAACAATATTCACAGTGGAAATGCATTAATTGGAAATGATATTGATAAAAATAGAAGTTTATTCAAAAAAACAAACTTAACTTCTTATACAAGTCTTAAAAGCACCCAAAATCAACTTACGTTAAAGGTTTCCTTTTTGTTTTAAAATGCAAAATAAAAAAGTAATAGAGCACATAACTGAATGGCTAAAGAATTATGCCATAAAATCCAACCAAAAAGGGTACATAGTTGGGATATCAGGAGGTATCGATTCAGCTTTAACATCTACATTATGTGCAAAGACAGGTCTTGATGTGTTAATTGTAACTCTTCCACTTAGACAACGCATAGAAGAGTACGAAAGAGCTACAGTACACATAAAAAAACTAAAAAAAGAATACAAAAATGTAAGATCTATGGATATAGATTTAACTGCTGTATTTAACAATCTTATAACTTGTTTACCCGAAGAAACTATTTCAAATAAACTAGCAATGGCTAATACACGATCTAGATTGAGAATGACTACACTTTATGCATTAGGACAAGCTAATGGATTATTAGTAGCAGGAACAGGAAACAAAGTAGAAGATTTTGGGGTAGGATTCTTTACAAAATATGGTGACGGCGGAGTAGATGTAAGCCCTATTGCGGATTTAACAAAAACTCAAGTACGTATCTTATCAAAAGAATTAGAAATAAATCCTGAAATTATAGAAGCAGCTCCTACTGATGGCTTATGGGATGAAGACCGTACGGATGAAATTCAAATGGGTGCAAGTTATCCAGAATTAGAATGGGCAATGGATTTTAAAGGGGATGAAACATGCTTAACAACAAGAGAAATTGAAGTATTAGAAATTTACAGAAGATTAAATAAAATAAATCAACATAAAATGATTCCAATACCAATTTGTACTATTCCTGTAGAATTACTTTAGTCAACCTCAGGAGCAAGACGTAACACAATACCATCTATAGAATCCTCTATTGGAATTTGACAGCCTAATCGTGAATTAGGTTTTACAAAAAAAGCTTGATCCAACATATCTAATTCAGCATCGCTTTGTTCATCTAATGAAGTATCCGATTCTAAATAGCATTGACACGTTGCACACATAGCCATACCACCACATTCTCCTTTGACTGGTAAATCATAAGATTTACATAATTCCATGATATTCATATTCATATCTGTTGGTGCTACTAATTCATGTGTAACACCATCCCTATCAATAATTGTAACAGTAATATCTTGCGCCATAATAAATAAAAAAAGACTGTGTACAAATATACACAGTCTTTATAAATAAATAATTAGATTAATTTAGAAATGCCACAAATCGTGTTCAAAGTTTCTAAATTCTTCTGTAATTTTTTGAGATTCATACAAAGCATCAATACCAGACTTATATGTATCTATTGTACGATCAAACGTATTAGATTGTTTATATATAGTGCTGTTAAACTGACGTTTTTGAAATAAATCATCAAAACTCATCCATTGCGCATCATTTTTTGGATTGTATACATTGTAGTTAACAAATACGAAACGGCAGTGTGGGAAATATAACCAAAATAAAATTTTCTTTCCTTTGATAGTTGTTATTTCACCCTTATCATTTCTATCAGCATCATAAACAACAGGAGCTAATCCTAAGATACGCACATCAAATTGAGAACGTTCTTTATCGAAAAACCAATCTTCTTTCAAACGGTATTCAACTATATCTTCAGATTTTACCCAACGTATCTCTGGATCTTCTAATATTTGTTCCTCAACACCTGTTGCTGGATTCAATTTAGTTAAAGGTTCACCAGTCATTGGATCTGTCTTAACCATTGGTGTACCATCTGCATTAACTTTATCTTTTTTAGAAGCTATCAATCGTAATACATTATCTTTAAATGTAGTATCATTTTCATAACTCTTACCTGGTGCTAATTGAACAGGGTATTTGAATAAATCCCCATCAAATGAACCGATATTGTTTGGATTTTCATTATCATACATCACTAAATCACCTTTCATGATATGATGACGTATTACAGTCCATAAAGACCAACGAGTAGTATTTTTAACCCAATCACCTGCACCAGTGAATTCATCCATAGGATAATACATTGGATGATTAATTTTCTCACGCATGTCTATGGATCTCCAAATACGTTTTTGAAACATAACATCAGCCTCTCGAACTGGTTCATAAGGAACTAATCTTTTTGTAGGAATATGTTCTTGGATATAAATACCATCTATAACTCCTTCTGCCGGAATATTTACGGGACCACCATTAATTTCGTTTTGAGCATTTACACTTGTAAATGAAGCAAAAGTAAATATGGATAAAATTAACTTTTTCATAACTTAAATTTTTAAGTATTCTAATTCAGAGTTACAGTACAAGCACCAAATTTAGCGCCAGTTTTACCATCTGTGTATTTACACAAAAAAGTAACCATATCTCCAGGTTTAGCTTGTTTTAATAAAGCAGAAGCTGCTGCATCAATAACATTTCCTTGCCCTTTAGCTGTACGACCTTTGAAATCCATCTTCCAATCAAGAACCGTAAAATTAATTCCTTGTAAGTCAATAGATGGAGGGAATTTAGCTGAAAGTCCCATAGCAGTTTTTGGCGCTGCTTCACCCGTACCTTTACCAGCAAAGTAAATTGCAGCAGGTGGTAAAGGTTTAACTTTAAATGTAAATGAACCTAAATTTGCAGATTTTTTAGTAACTGTGTTTGTACCTTTAATTGCAATCTGACAAGTTTTACCAGGACCTACAGTAGGAGTAGCAATCCAGATAGCACCTTGTTTTTGAATAGATACACCTGTACCTAACAAATCACATTGGTTAAAGCCAGCTGCAGTACCCACAACCTTATTAGCATAACCTTGATAGAGTACAGTCATATCGGGTAGCGAAATTGAACCTGAAGGCTCCTGAATTGTAATTGTATGTTCCCATTCTTTTTCAACAGGAGTACCATTTTTCTTACGAATCATCACAGTTCCTTTCACTTTCATTTCACCAGAACCACTAGCAGTAACTTTTACTTTCGCTTGACCATCTACAGCTGGTTCAACCTTACCACCACCAGACGTAACTTTCACCTCCGGTTGTTTGTCAGAATCAAATGCTGCCATCATTACGCTAATTTCAACTTCATCCCCTTTAGTTGCTAATAATTGACCATTAGCAAATCCTTGTACTTTATTGAAAGAAAAGTCACCTCCACCTACTCTTGAACGAATCAAAGCAATAGCATCAGCTCGAGCTGTTAATACTTCTTTTTCTAGAGCAGACAAAGAAGCAATACCAGCAACTTGTGGATTATGATCCCAAGTTTTACCTACCCAATGAACTCCTTCTATATCGTGTACTTTATAGAATTCATTTTTGGACATTGAAATGTAAATCTTTTTAACCTCAGCAAGTTCATCGGGACTAATTTTCCCTTTCTTAATCATTGCATCCACTTGTTTTTCAAGATCTTTGTTGCCTTCGAATTTATTAATATCCGTACATTTTAGGCTGTATTGATTTTCAGGAGAAGATGCACTTTTAACTAAAATTTCAACAAGTTCCTTGCGGTATTTATTGTAATTTTCCCATAATTCTTTTCCTTTTCCTTTAGGACTCTTAATATCCTCATTAATCCCCATAATAAGCATAGGCTCATCATATTTATCAGGACCCATTACATGTCCTAAATGCATACGAATAGGTTTACAAGGAGCTTTTTTAGCATCGTATTCTTCGTGTATCAAAGCTTCTTCTTCCGGAATACCAGGCGCGTTTTTACCATCCTTTGTAATAGCTTCTTGACATTGCATCATTATGTCTAATTTACAACCATCTAAGAAAACAATCATCTCAGCTGTTTTTTTCTCAATAGCTTCCACATCTTTTAAAAAAGCAGAAGCTTTTTCACTTAAAGCAGGATTCGATTTGTCTTCAGCAACTTCTTGTAATTCTTCTTTTTTTTCTTGACCACGAGCATACTCGTTTTCATTTGCAACCTGAATATTTTCTTCGATTGCAACAAACGCCTCCAAAATTGATTTAGAAACGTTCAAGGCTAAAAGTGCGGTAAGTACAAGGTACATCATACCTACCATCTTCTGCCTTGGTGACTCATTACCACCTCCCATTTTCTTATAGTATTAAAAGTTAATAATCTGATAAATTAAATGTGAGATGTTAATCTCTAGTGATAGTCATAGCTTTCAACATATTACCATACACATTATTTAAATCTGTAAGGTTTTTAGAAAGCATTGCCATATTTTCTCTATAAAGTCTTGTATCTTCAGTAGATGCGGACAAGTTTTGCATCATCTCAGTTACTTGCGATTGGAATTTCTCTGTAGCTTCTAAATGCGCAGAAGAGCCTTTCAATTGCAATTCATATACATTATTCAAAGCTGCTAAATTTCTAGACACTTTTTGCATTTGTTCACCGAAAGATTCTCCTTCTTGTGAAGTTGAAGTCATACCAGAGATTGCAAGTGATGCTCTTTCATATGCATCAGACAAAGATGAAACTTTATCAGAAGCTGCTTGTAAACTAGAAACATAAGAATCTGTTGCAGATACAGCTGAAGATATACCTTGAAGTGAATTTGCATTTTCACCTAAACTTCTCATACCAGACGCTAAACTCTCTAATAACTCAGAATCAATTTTTGCCTCAGCTAACATATAATCTAATTGTTGCGTTAATCCGGATCCTGAATTATCATTTGTAGCTTCTTCATGTTTGTCATGTTCATTATGACCCTCCTCAACTAAATCATGCAAATCATCTTCTCCGTGACCTGGTTCATGTACTTGAGCTAACTCAGGATATACCAAATCCCAATGATAATCATGAGGTAGAGGTTCAAATGAAGACATAATGAAAATCGCAACCTCTACAAGAAGTCCAGTGATAAGCATAGCGGAAGCTCCAGGCCAGTGCATAATTTTAAATAATGCACCAAGGATTACAACAGCTGCTCCATACCCATAGAAATACTTCATAAAAGTTTTCCATTTCAAACTACCAGGGACCATTCCAAAAATCTTCATAACTCTACTTATTAAATTTAACTTTACTTATCTACAAATTGTGTTCTATTTTAATTCAATCTCATCTATTTCTTCTGCGCTACCCTCTTGTAAAAGATCTGCTCCACCTCTACCCATATGGGTCATTACATTACGGAATCCAATGTATGATTTAGCAGTATCTTGGTACTCATAAGATCTAGTAGAAGTCATACAGTAGTAACCAATATCCTTCCATGAACCACCTCTTAATACTTTTTGTTTCAATTTCGGTGGATCCCAATCTAATGCATCATATCTGTATTCTGCGTTAATATCATTTGAAAATTCGTACACTGATTCATCAAAAGCTGTTTCGCACCATTCAGCAACGTTACCAGCCATACAATATAATCCAAAACCATTTGGTTGATAAGAAAATGCTTTAACTGTATGAAAACCTCCATCTTCTTGATAACGACCACGCATTGGTTTAAAGTTAGCTAAAAAACAACCATATGAATTACGTGTATAAGGTCCACCCCAAGGATATTGAGAACCCGCTAAATCTCCTCTAGCCGCTCTTTCCCATTCAGCTTCACTTGGTAAGCGAAAATCATTTAAATACATATCCCCCATAGCCAACAACCAAGAATTTAACAAATGAGATCTCCAATTACTGAATGCACGCGCTTGTGTCCAAGTCACACCAACAACTGGGTAATTATCATATGCAGGATGATGAAAATACATATTAGTCATTGGATCATGGAATGCATATGTAAAATCTCTAACCCAACACAACGTATCTGGATAAACGTTTATTACTTCTTCAATTATAAAACGAGACCTATCTGCGTGACCACGAATAGCGTTATTTTGCAATTTTTTGTTAACATGTCCTAAGTTTAAATCCATACCTTGAGGCTCATCGTTATACGGATTTGCAGGAGTACTTAATTTACGATGGTTATCAGATATAACCTGACCTTTCCCATCAATTCCGTTTGGTACAATTTCTACACGTCCACGTCTAGCTGCTTCACGAAGATCTAACCAATAGTATTTATATAATAATTTACGCGTATCAATCTCACGCTTTTTGTAAAAACGTTCATTGGAAGGGTAATACATGTCAGCAAGAATTGGCAACATTTTTTCATCTTCATAACTAAACTGTTTATCCCAGTTTAGAGAAAACAACTCGCGATTTTTAGGACGATCACTCGCTTCATAATCAACCATCTCTTTAGAGCTTTCGTCAAAATAACGTTCTTTGTAGTTGATGAATTCACCAGATATCTCATCTTCGATTAAATCTGTATTTGCATAAATCAACTCACGAGCAATTGAATCTCTTACATGATCACAAAACTGACGATACTCGTTGTTAGTGATTTCTGTTTGATCCATGTAAAATGCTTGAACAGATGCTGTTTTCTTACGAGAATTGTGTAAGAATGGAACATCCTGGTCATCATCACCCATATTAAAGGCTCCGCCTTTTACATAGACCATTCCTAGAGGAAGTTCCGGTTGATACGTTGGTCGTCCCAAAACTCCAGTTAAGTGACCAGTTCTTGTACTACATGCTGTTAGTACAATACTTAAAAGACCTAAAAAAACTACTTTATTCATTTTACTTTGTTTTAAATTCCGGACATCATTTAACAATCTACAGGATCAAATGCGTTTATGATATAACGGAATTACTTAAAAATGGTTACAAAAATCGATATTTTTTTTTAAAATTACAACCACCTTGGATGTTTTGATTTTTCCGATGGTGGTATTGGGGCAATATATCTGTATCTTAATACTATTTCATGGGTACCATTTGAAGCACTCAAAATACTATTTGCATTTAAATCAAAAGAATAACCAAGTGTAATATTTTTCAAAGGATAAAAACCTGCCATCATACAATAAGTATTTGTAGTTCTAGCAGTTAAACCTGCGTAAAACAAATTCGCATGTAAGTATCTTATATTTATATCACCAACATGTTTTATCAAATCACTCATAACTAATACTTGAGCTTCGAGATCTCTTTTAGGACCTAAAATATTTGACAATCGATGTCCAACATTAACAAAATAATGCCTTTCAAAAGTAAAGTTAGAAGTATGTATTGTAGGTTTATTTATGTGAGCACTAGAGAATCCAACAAAATAACCTTTAAAACTCTTGTAATAAACTCCGAAATTTCCGTCTATACTATTTCCTGAACTTGCAGTAGGAAGTGAAGCATCTACAGAAGAAGTAGGAGGAATCCAGTTAGGTTCCAACCCAAAATTTAACAACCCAAGACCTAAACCTACATTTAACACTCCAGATTCACCAATTTGAAATGGATAAGCATAATTTAACAATAATCTATTTTGTCGGATTGGTCCAATTGCATCGTGGTAAAATGAAAGACCGGCTCCTCCAACTGCATATTTACTTAAATTCATTTCACAATTAAAAATCGCAGTGTTTGGCGCTCCAGCAACTTTATCCCACTGATTACGATACACCATTGCACTTGATAAACCCTCTTCAACACCAGTTATAGCTGGATTAATTCTTAATTTGTCAAACATAAAATGCGTCATTAATATATCTTGTTGCGCAAGAACAGAGTCTGCAACAAAAACAATTAATAAACAAAAAAGAAGATTTTTAATCATCTTATAATTCTATATTTTTCAAGTTGTTAAAGTAAAAA
>CANHRS010000062.1 GCA_947463445.1 Flavobacteriia bacterium
AATCCACATAATCAAATAGAGCATTAAAATTCAAGATATAATCATTTAAAGCATCTTCATTTTCCGTAACTTTATTTTTACCAATATTTCCTCCAATAATTGTTTTTGTCTTTCTATTTTTTAAACGTTCAACAGCAGCTTCCACCCCCTCATTATTGAATCCCATTCGATTAATAATCGCACTATCCTCTTTCAGACGAAACAAGCGTGGTTGTGGATTACCGGGTTGTCCTTTTGGTGTTAGTGTACCTATTTCGATAAAACCAAAACCACAATATGCTAGGTCTTCAAACATTTTGGCATCCTTGTCAAATCCTGCAGCTAAACCAACGGGATTTGGGAATGTAATTCCAAAAACAGTTTTTTCCAAGCGCTTATCCACAACACAAAAAAGTGAACTCCAAATTCCTTTCATCCCTGGCATCATTAATACAACACGCATTAATGAAGCAGTAATATGATGTGCTTTTTCAGGAGAAAATAAAAATAAAAATGATCTAAAAAATGTATACATAACAATAAATAAAAAACGAGGCTAACACCTCGTAATTATTAGAATTTAGCACGCAAGCCTTTCCATTTAAGTTGAGGTCTTCTAGGCGCTGTAACTTTATAAGTAATATTTCTAACTACTATTACATTTGCATATACAAATGCATCTTTAAATTCAGGATTACCTCGTTGTTGCCCATTTGCAAACCATGCTTTTTCTAATTCACTACGCGCTGGATTACTCATGAAAGCAGAAACAGTTCCATACTTTTCTTGTAATAAATCGGTATCAAATCCAGTAGTAGATACGTCATCGATATAATCTGAGAATGTCTTAAAATAGGTTAATTCTAAACCTACTCTCCACATACGATCTATCCCCATTCTAAAACCTATTCCAACAGGAATAATTGGCGTAATTAAAGAATAATCTTTCGGCCTATCCGGAAATCCTTGTCCTTCAGTACGTAAAGGCTTCAGCTTAACCCATTGTCCATTATAATTACCTAATGGATTAAAATAACATAATCCAACACCAGCAAACAAGTAAACTTGTTCGTTATGGTTTTTCTTTCCACTAACTCCCTTAAAATTATATTTATGTCCAAAAGATTCTTTGAAATAACATAGAAATTCTACACGTTGATATACTGTGAATAAAGTAGATTTGAAATTTAAATTACGCGCGTTACGAGCGGGCTCCAAAGTTAGTTTATCATCTCCTTTTACTTGACCGATATTAACAAAAGTAGAGGTAGCAAAAAAAGGGTGAAATCTATATCGATAGGAAAAACCAATATTCATAGTAGTAGATTTCAAATCTAAATCGGCTAAACTATACTCTGTACCAATAGCATCCTTACCTCCTAACTCACCTAAAAAACCTGTTGGACCAATATTCAATACAAGTTCTTTCTTATTTCTCCTCCAGTTTTTGGTA
The DNA here is from genome assembly GCA_947463445.1 of Flavobacteriia bacterium. Classification (GTDB taxonomy): domain Bacteria; phylum Bacteroidota; class Bacteroidia; order Flavobacteriales_D; family Crocinitomicaceae; genus CANHVK01. Next base: position 1,433 of record CANHRS010000062.1, read on the forward strand.
GAATTAAAATTGGTTGTCTGACAATAAACATCAGTCAAACAAGTAATTAGAAATAAAAATAAAACAAAAATAATTTTCATGAGCTATAATTACCCAAATCGGATTTATATATTCTTACAAATATATCATAAAATTAGCTACTAAAATCTAAATAAAAGAGAAACCACATTTTTTTTATGACTCGGTAGACACATCCCAAATAATTATACGCTTATCATCGCTAACCGAGCATAAGACATCCTCCTTTAATTTACAAATATCATTAACTGCATGCGAATGTCCGCCTTGTTTTCGCTCTAATTTTGTAATTACTGAACAATCGCTAGCATCCCAAATTTTTATTGATTTATCCCTACTTGCTGTACAAAAATGCTTGCCGTTATTAAAGAATTCAATCTTATAGATACCGAAATTATGTGCTGGTATTTCTAAAACACGCGTATTTGTATTTAAATCCCAAACGCGTAAATACCCATCTTTCCCCCCACTCATTAAAACATTCTTCTTCTCAGGGAAAAAAGCCAAACAATTAACTCCATCTTTATGGGCTTTGATTACTGATTTTTCGTTAAAAAACTGCGTATCGAAGGATCGAATTGTTCCATCTTGACATGCTAAAAATACCGATTTTCCATCCTCTGCAACTAAGACATTTCGTATTTTTCCAACTAATAAAGGAAGAAAAAGTATTAATTCCCATGTTTTTTTATCCCAGATGGAAAGACTACCATCTGCATCCGTAATATAAACTTGGTTGTTCTTAAAATTTTCTTGAATAGAAAAGATGGCAACTGTGTGTTGCACAAAATGATGTAATTCCTTTTTTTGGGCTATATCAATGACATGGAAAGTGCCAGAACTTGTACCGATAATTAGTATAGATGCATCTTGTAAAACCGTTAATGCATAAATACTTGACTCTGATTTTATTGCAAAATTATCTTGTTTAGCTTCTTGCACGTTCCATCGCGCTACAAATTTATCACCTGAGGCGGTGTAAACTTTTCCCTCTTTAGCTATAACAGCATAGATTGAAGTAGCATGCCCTGTTAACTCGACACGTTTGGTTATTTTCATTTATTCAGATACTTCTTCTTCCGTATCGCTTTCCACTTGTTTCAATCTTTCCGCATAATCTTTCGGAAGAAAATCAAAAAAAGTATCTCCACGAAGACCTAAACGTAGACATTCGAGAGGAATAACTTCATTCGGAGCAATATTACCTAAATTAACATTTGCACCAAAAAGTCGAACAAACCAAACTTGTTGATTTTTTTGTGGTGCCTCCCAAAGTATATCTTCTGGTTTTACCTTTGCAATAATCATATTAATAAGCATGGTATGCGCGGTTCCATTTGGACGAAAAACACCAACATTCCCTGCTTCACGACCTTCTGCAATTACCTTCCAAGACCCTGCTTGCAATTCCGTCGTCATCATTTTAATCCAGCGATTCGGACTAATTAAAATTCCTGAATCTTTCGAACCAACTTCAGATAGTACGGTTCTATCCTTAGCCATACGATGAATCAACTTACATTTTTCATCATGCTCGATTATGATAGATCCATCGGATATTTCAACTAAATCTAACTGGTACTTATCTACTAAACGTAAATAATCTTCCACTTTATTTCGCGCATAAAATGCTTCAAACAATGTACCACCAAAATATGGTCTAATCCCATTTTGACGGTATAATGCAATTTTTTCTTCTAAGTTATTTGTTACATATGCTGTTCCAAATCCGAATTTAACAATATCTGTTAATTCTTTATTTGCTTCAATGAAGTGTTCTGTTTCACTCAGACTTAACCCTTTATCCATCATCATAGTCAGCCCACTATTTCGAGGTTTAGCTGGACGTTCAGGTATAAAAGGTAGTTCGAAATTCATACAAAAAAAATTAATTGGTCAGCAAATTTACAATTTTAGGGTCTTTTTGCAAGTCGGGATATAAAGAAATAATTTCTTCTGTCATCGATTTATTAATAGCTTGCGCATTTATCAATAATGACAAATATATATCTTCCTGAAAATAAGAATAACGAATCGCAAATAAATGTAGATCTCTCACTAAAGAAATTGTTTCATCTTCGCTTTCCAAATCTTCTAAAAAACTTGAAGCTTCTTTAAAAAATGTATTTTTCACTAAAAAACTCACATAATCCGTTAGTATTTCCTCATTGGTAAGATCCATGGAAAACGCTTGCAAATATGTATCATTTGTTAGTACAACATCCTCTGTTTTCTCTAAAGCACCCGCTAAAACATGAAGGTACCCTGGATTAGAGGTGTCAAACGAAATTGCTTTTTCAATAAAACCGATTGCTGCTTGTAAATCGCCCTCTAGATCTTTAACTATGCCTAAACCTAACCAAGCATCCGATAATTCTGGCATAAGTTCCAAGCTCTTATAATAAAAGTGTTTCGCTTCATCCAAATTACCTAATTGTTCGTTACACTCTCCTAAATAACAAAGTGTCAATCCGTCTTCCCCATCTAATTCAATACACTTTTCAAAATTTTGAATAGAAAGCAAATATTTCTCTTCAGACAAATATGCATTTCCTAAATTGAAATAGGCTGGAGAAAAATCTTCATTTATAAGCAAACAATAATCATATGCCCAAATTGCTTTTTCAAAATTTTCAGATTTGGAGTATGCATTGCCTAAATTATACCATGCAGTGAATGAATATGGATTTTCATCAATAAAATCAGAATAGCATTTAATAGCACTAGTAAAATCCTCCATTTGATCGTAACAAAAAGCTAATTCATAAATAGCCACTTCGTTTGCAGGATTTGTTTCTAGTGCTTGTTTTAAAATACGAACTGCATTTTTAAAATCTCTTGCCGCTTCATATTCCATCGCTAAATCGACAAAAATCTCATCTTTATCCTCTGGTTCTGCAATATGTAATGCTTCCGTAAAATATTTGATAGCGGTTTTAGAATCTCTAAGTTGACTAAAAATAGATGCTTTAGTCAGAAAATGCTCACAACTTGCATTTCCTTTTTTCTCTAATTGACTTAATAAATTAAGTGCTTCTTTCAATTGTCCATTCGCAGAAATTGCTTGGGCTTTACGCAATGTAAACATGGAAATAAATGGAAATTGTTGAATCCCAATTTCAGCACAAAGATTTGCTTTGGAATAATTTCCTTGAATTAAATAATGGTCGATTATCGCTTCCAAAGTGTCACTATCCATAAATCCTAAAGGCTCACCTTTTAATGACTTTTCAAAACGATCTAATTCTTCGTTTAAATTTCCATCAAAATAATTATCTTCCTCTTCGTCGTCGTAATGCATAACTACACATTTATTCTATAAAGATACATCATTAAACCCGCTTTACAAAAATATATTCTTTGAAGTTATTAACTAAAAAAGCCCTTAACACTACTGCTAAGGGCTTTCATTTAATTGACTTTCAATTTATTTATTTCCAGATCTTTTACGTTCTGTTTCCTTCAAGAAAATCTTACGGATACGTAAGTTTTCAGGAGTAACTTCAACATACTCATCTCCTTGAATGTACTCTAAACATTCCTCTAAACTAAATTTAATTGGTGGAATCAATTTCACTTTTTCATCGTTACCTGAGGAACGCATGTTAGACATTTTCTTTGTCTTCGTAACGTTCACAACCATGTCGCCAGCTCTTGAGTTTTCACCAATTACTTGCCCTTCATAGATGTTTTCACTTGGAGCGATAAAGAATCTACCTCTTTCTTGTAAATTATTAATAGAGAAAGGGATAGAAGTACCTTGTTCCATAGAAATTAACGAACCATTTTGACGTCCTGGAATTTCCCCTTTGTATGGTTGGTACTCCAAATAACGATGACTCATGATTGCTTCACCAGCAGTTTGTGTCAATAAATAGTTTCTTAATCCGATAATACCACGAGAAGGAATTTGGAATTGAATCGTCATACGAGAACCTTTAGGTTCCATATTCGTCATTTCCCCTTTACGTTTAGAAACAGCCTCAACAGCAGTTCCGCTAAACTCTTCCGGTAAATCGATTGTTAATTCTTCAATTGGCTCACATTTTACCCCATCAATTTCACGAATGATTACTTGTGGTTGCCCTACTTGTAATTCATACCCTTCACGACGCATAGTTTCAATTAATACCGATAAGTGTAACACACCACGACCAGCAACTAACCATTTATCCGCTTTGTCTGTATTTGTAACACGCATTGCCAAGTTTTTCTCTAACTCTTTCGTTAAACGTTCTTGAATATGGCGAGAAGTTACTTTTTTACCTTCTTTTCCAAAGAAAGGAGAATCATTAATAGAGAACAACATGTTCATTGTTGGCTCATCAATTGTAATTGAATCTAATGGTTCTGGATTCTCAGCATCACAAATTACATCTCCAATTTCGAAACCTTCAATACCTGTTAATGCACAAATATCCCCAGCTTGAATTTCTGTTGCTTTTACTTTTTCAATTCCCTCGAACACAAACATTTCTTTGATTTTGTGTTTTTCATGACGACCATCTCTTTTTGCAAGAATAATGTTTTGTCCTTCTTTCAAGGTACCTCTATGTAAACGACCGATCGCGATACGACCTACAAACGTAGAGAAATCCAAAGAAGTGATTAACATTTGTGTATTTCCTTCTTCAATTTTCTTTGGTGGAAAATATTCTAAGATACGATCTAATAATGGTGCGATTGAATCCGTTGGTTTTTTCCAATCTTCAGACATCCAACCATTTTTAGCAGAACCGTAGATAGTAGCGAAATCCAATTGATTATCATTTGCATCTAATTCAAACATTAAGTCGAATACTTTCTCATGAACTTCTTCCGGCGTACAGTTTTCTTTATCCACCTTATTGATTACCAATAAAGGTTTCAAACCTAAAGCTAACGCTTTACCAAGTACAAAACGTGTTTGCGGCATTGGACCTTCGAAAGCATCCACTAACAAACAAACACCATCTGCCATGTTTAATACACGCTCTACTTCACCTCCGAAATCGGCGTGACCAGGAGTATCAATAATGTTGATTTTTGTTCCTTTGTACAATACAGAAACGTTTTTAGAAACGATGGTAATACCTCTTTCACGCTCCAAGTCGTTGTTATCCATGAACAACTCCCCTTTTGGTTTCTCGTGTTTTTTAGCATCCGTACCTGCTTCAATCATTCTATCTACCAAGGTTGTTTTACCGTGGTCAACGTGTGCAATAATTGCAATATTTCTAATTTCCATAAAAGAAAAACTACTATAAATTTATACTTAATTATTTAGATCCGTAAGAATCTCTTCTTGGTCTTGATCCTCCACCAGCGCTAGATCTACCTCCAGAGAATCCTCCACGATCTCCACCGCGATTACCTCCGAAAGAACTTCTTTCACCGCCTCTTTCACGATCACCAAATGGTTTACGTTCGCGATCACCAAACGGCTTACGCTCACCACCAAAACCACCAGAAGAACGACGTTCCCCACCGAAACCACCACCAGATGATCTACGAGGTTCTGCTTTTTTCTTTGTAACTTCTACATTTACTTGATTACCTTCATAGTTTGCACCATTTACAGTACTTAAGATTTTAGTAGTATGTACGTCATCCGCTTCGAAGAAACTAAATGTTGGTAACACATCAATTTTACCGATATGAGAAGAAGTTAGACCAGCCTCATCGCAAATCATACGTAATAAACCACCAGGATTTAAACCATCGCGTTTACCAATACTTACAAAGAAACGTGTTTTACCTTCGTCATTACGATCCGATCTTTCTCTTCTTTCACCACGATCTCCACGTGAATCTCTATCTCTAGAGTCACGTGAATCTCTTGAGTCTCTTGAATCACGATCTCTACTATCACGACCGCCATCGGTACTAATATCACCCGCTTTTCCGTAGTAATCGATGAAACGATTAAATTCTACAGAGATGAATTTCTTGATTACTTCCTCTTTCGAGAAATCTTCAAAGTCAGCAAAAATAGCAGGAAGGAATTTTTCAATTTCTTTTTCTTTTACTTCTGTGTCTTTAATTTTACCAATTAAACTTGTTAATTGTAATCCACAAATTTCTTGTGCAGTTGGAATTTTACCTACGGTAAAGTCCGTTCTGATTTGTTTTTCAATAGAACGAATTTTGTACCCTTCACGTGTATTAATCAACACTAATGACTCCCCTTTTTTACCAGCACGAGCAGTTCTACCACTTCTGTGCGTATAATTTTCAATATCATCAGGTAATTGATAATGTATTACGTGCGTAATATCATCTACATCGATTCCACGTGCAGCGACATCCGTAGCAACTAATAACTGTAACGTTCTTTCTCTAAAACGCTTCATTACGTTATCACGTTGTGCTTGGGATAAATCCCCGTGTAAAGGCTCTGCATTATATCCGTCTTTACTCAACTTCTCCGCAACAGATTGCGTTTCATGTCTTGTACGACAGAATACTAAACCAAAAATATCTGGATTTACGTCGATCAAACGTTTTAACGCAGCATATCTATCTTTTTCTTTAACCGAATAGTAGATGTGATCGATGTTTTGATTCCCTTGATTTTTGTGTCCGATAGAAACTTCTAACGGATTTGTCATATAGTTTTTCGCAATTTCAGCTACCTCTTTAGGCATTGTCGCTGAGAACAACCATACATTTTTTTCTTCAGGAGTTTGACGAAGAATCATGTCGATATCTTCTTTGAACCCCATGTTAAGCATTTCATCTGCTTCATCCAATACAACGCATTGAACTTCTTGAAGCACGATTGCTTTACGGTTGATTAAATCAACCAATCTTCCTGGTGTAGCAACGATGATTGTTGCTGATTTCACCTGTGTCATCTGACGACGAATATCTGTTCCTCCATAGACTGCAACTACTTGCGTATCTCTGTCGTACTTAGAATAGTTTTCTAAATCTTTTGAAATTTGCAAACACAATTCACGTGTTGGACAAATTACCAATCCTTGCGGAAGACGTGTACCAGACTGTACATTGTTCACCAGTGGCAAGCCGAAAGCTGCCGTTTTTCCCGTTCCTGTTTGTGCTAGTCCAACAAAGTCGCTTTCACTCTTAAGTAAATACGGTATTGCTTCTTGTTGGATAGGAGTAGGTGCTTCAAACCCTAAATCGGTTATCGACTTTAGCACCTCATCCCTTAGCCCTAATTCGCTAAAGGTCATATAAAGTATTATAAATTAAGTTGCAAAGGTACAGCAAATAAAGGGATAAACCAATTTTATTTTTTTTGGTAATGATTTGTTAATTTGAAGTTTTGAAAATGGAGCAGAAATAAAATTCCAGCAAAGCGGAAAATTAACAAATTATCTAAAGTTAGCGTTTCGAGATCTTATTATTGGTGATAGTTCGTTGTAAGTTACATTTAAAACGATCCATCCCTTCTACACGTTTTTTTGCATGTTTGGTAGCACAATTTTCTACGCGTTCCCTCCACAACTTATAACTCGAAAACTTTAATTCTTTTTTCATTAATACTTTCACATCTGCTTCTGCGAGACCAAATTGGTAAAAAATGGCATCAAATGGAGTACGATCTTCCCAAGCCATTTCTATAATTCGATCGATATCCGCTATGTCTAAATTACTTTTCATTTTTACACTTTTTACTACAATATTTAACTTCTTCCCACACTTTTTCCCATTTTTTTCGCCAAGTGAAATTTCTACCACATTTTAAGCAGCCTTTTTCTGGTAAATATTGTTTTTTTACTCCTTTCATGGTTTTGCATATGGAAAACGCTTACCATCAAATACAACATGATAACTATCCAATCCAGAATTTGTTATTGTTCCAGCCTTTACCAAATCCACAAATCCATCCGCTTGAACAACGTCTTTTGGAAGGGTAATTTGCTTAATTTCACCAATAACAAAAATTGTCCCATTAATTGCGAAAGGAACTTTTTCTTTGAATTGAACGCCAATCTTAATGGTAGAAACTTTGACAAAAGGAGCTGGAAAATCATGGATAACTTCGTCCTCCAACCCAACTGCATCAAATTCTGAGATTGTTTTTGGATACCTAGCAGAAGTTTGATGTGCCTTCTCCATCATTTCTTCTTGTACATGATTAATGGTATAATACCCTGTTTCCAAGATATTTTGCAAGGTATGTCTATCTACCGAATCTGGACGAGTAACCATCCCTATCAAAGGCGGGTGCGCGCCTAGGTGTACAATCGAATTAAAAATCGCGAGATTTTTCTGTCCATTTTTCGCTACTGTTCCGACCAGTGCTAGAGATTTAAACCCTGTCAAGGAATTAATAAAATTAGCGCGATAACGTTGCTCCATTTCTAGTAATTCTGTAGGATCTATCTGTCGATTTATGCTTTCCATAATGCTCTATAATTATTGAATTTATCGTATTCTTTTGCTTGTTTTTCAAGATTAAATGTACGGTGACCTTTTGGATCATTTCCTACACCTGCGATATATGCCCAATTACACCAATTACTACACACATCATAATCCAATAATTGTTCTTCAAAATATGCTGCACCAAAACGCCAATCTAACTGAAGGTCGTTACAAAAATAACTAGCTACATTTTGTCGACCTCGGTTACTCATAAAACCAGTAGACATTAATTCACGCATGTTTGCATCTACAAATTCATTGCCAGTTTGTCCATTTTTCCAAATGTTTATTTGTTCCATTTGTATCTTTCTATCCAGAGGAGATTGTGCTTTAATACCGTTTAATAAGAAAAATTTCTCTCCATACTTACGCATTACCCAGTGAAAATATTCTCGCCAAAGTAATTCAAAATAAATCCAATAGGTCGACTCATTTTTAACAACTTCCGTTTCGTACGTATTTAATTGCTCGATGATTTCTCTTGGACTTATACATCCCAAGGATAACCAAGGTGAAAATTTGGTTGAATAATCTGTACCTATAAGTTCATTTCGAGTTTCCTTGTATTTACTTACCGAATTTGTTTCAAAAAAGTAAGAATTTAGTCGCGTATGAGCTGCTAGATGTCCGCCTAAAAATGGAAACGCGGAACGATCATCCTTTGGTAATCTTGCTATTTGCTCCTCCAACTCGGTTGGAATTCTAAATGGTTCAAAGGCCGGTGATTTGATTGATAATGGTGCAGGTAAAGGGGACTTAACAACACATTCCTTTTCTATAATTGTTCTGAATTTCGTAAACACATCTGGTAGATTCTTCAATGGAAAAGGTAACTCGTTCAATACAAACAAGGTAGCAGTTTCATACGTGTTTAGCGTACATTTTTTAAACCAACAGTGTTTTTCAATCTCTTCCACTAATTTTCTTTCTTCAAAAGCAGGTGGTTCCGTGACATACACCGAAGAAACATGGTACTTCTCTACCAATGATGCAATAATTTCTTTCGTATCACCTACTTCAAAATACAATCCACTTCCTAGTTCTTTTAAGGACTGATTTAGATCCTCCAAACTTTCCAATAAAAATTTTAAACGAAAATTTCCCATTTTCTTAGTTCCAAATGGCGTTAATTCGAAATTTGATTTATCCAAAATAAAAACTGGAAGGATTTGATCCGAATGCGCAATTGCTTCTAAAAGTGGTTTATTATCGTGGATACGAAGGTTTGTGGTAAACCAAATGATGGATGTTTTCATAACTCATAATTCGTTTATGTTCGACAAATACTTTTCTGCTTGTTGAAGCAATGCTGCTTTTGCTTCTGGTTGCATTTTATCTAAGGTTACATATGCCATCCCTATCCTAGGATTGCTTCGTAATAAGGATTCATTTTTTGCATAGAAATTCCAATACAAACTATTAAAAGGACAAGCCTTCTCTCCTACTTTTTCTTTCGAATTATAATGACACTTTGTACAATATGTTCCCATCTTATCGATGTAATTTGCAGAACTTACATATGGCTTAGTTCCAACAATTCCCCCATCCGCAAATTGACTCATACCACGTGTGTTGGTAATTTCTACCCATTCTATCGCATCAATGTACATTCCTAAATACCATTGATCCACTTCATCGGGATGTATTCCGGCCAAGAGCGCGAAATTTCCAGTTACCATGAGACGTTGGATATGATGTGCATACGAAAACTGTAACGATTGTTGAATACTACGGCTCAAACATTTCATCTTGGTTTCACCTGTCCAATACCAATTCGGTAATTTATTTTCGTGGCCAAAATAATTTAACGAAGCATAGTCAGGCATTTGCATCCAATACATTCCACGCATATATTCTCTCCATCCTAAAATTTGTCGAACGAAGCCTTCCACTTGATTTAGGGCAACTGCTTTATTTTCCCGATAGGCCTGTATTACTTTTTCAATTACCTCATGTGGAGAAATCAGCTTAACATTCAATGCAAAGGATAAACGCGAATGATACACGGACCAGGCATCATGTGTCATCGCATCTTGAAAAGTTCCAAATAAAGGCAAACAATATGCGACAAAAAAGTCAAGTAATTCCATACTTTCGTTTCTCGTTACTGGCCATAAAAACTGTTTTTCATCTACTTCTCCAATCGTTTGCACACCATTTTCATGTATCATTTCTACCAAAGTGGAAACATCGCGATGAAACAATAGTGGTGCAATAACCGAATGATTATCAGGGATTTTCTTGCGATTTTCACTATCAAAATTCCATTTATCTCCTTCCGGTTTATCAGCTAGCATTAATACATCGTGTTTTTTACGCATGTGTCGGTAAAAACTTTCTAGTAAAAATTGCTTTTTACCTGCAAAAAACTCCGAGAATTCGCTTCTTTTAGTATAAAAATGCTCTGTATCTACTACGTTTACAGGAAGTTTTATTATATCCGATAACATTCCTAATTCCTGATCTACACGGTATTCATCCGGTAATTGGTACTCCACACACGCTATTGCATGTTTGGCGCACAACTGTTTTATATTTTCGGTAAACGCTTGTTTATTTTCCGGATCATCCAACGAAATGTAATGAACTGCATGTCCTTCATTCCTAAGTATTTCTGCAAATAGACGCATTGCTTGAAAAAACGCGACTACTTTTTGAATGTGGTGTTTAACATAATCTGTTTCCGAACGGATTTCCATCAATACATATAGCACTTCAGAATCCACCGACTGATACCAGGAATGGGAGTGATTAAGTTGATCCCCTAAAATTAAACGTAGCGTCTTTTTCATCTTTTTCGCTGATTTACATGTTTTGCCAATATACGTGCACCCTCTACTTTCACTGCTCCTTGTTTTCTAAAAGACCAAACAAGATCACTCGCATACTTTCTTGTTTCTTCGATATCCACAATCGGAGCAGGATAATCCACCCCGATGTGACAATTATATATTTCTTGTTCAAATTCATTCAACTTCCATGGTTCGTGCACCAAATGGGTTGGAATCTCTTTCAATTCCGGACACCATTGTTTTATAAATACCCCATCGGTATCATGATCTTCTGAATTTTTGATTGGATTATATATGCGAATCGTATTAATACCTGTTACACCTGCTTGCATTTGCAACTGCGGATAGTGTATTCCCGGTTCATAGTCTAAAAATTGTCGTGCTAAAAAATGTAATTCACGCCAATCTTGCCATAGATTGAACACAAAAAAAGAGACCACCATGGCGCGCATTCGAAAATTAATATAGCCAGTTGTAACTAAACATCGCATACAGGCATCTATAAGAGGGACACCCGTTTTTCCTTGTTGCCATGCTTCGATATACACTGGATTTCGAGGTTTAAGTAAAGAATCATATGCGCGATTCACATTTTCAAATTCCATGCGGCATTCATCCTCAAATTTTTGCATAAAATGACAATGCCAATGCAAACGGGAAATAAAATTCGACAACGCGCGTTTGTTTTTGGAATGTTCATAATGACTTAAGGTAGTTTGATATATCATTCGCATACTAATATTTCCGTAGGATAAATAGGGCGATAAACGACTACATCCTTTACGACTTAACGAAGGTTTGGAAATATGTTTACTATAATTCACATAGCGCTCTTTCAAAAAACTAGCTAAATAGCGCCATGCGAGGGATTCTCCACCTTGTTGAAAATTCGGATTGGTTTCGGTAATTTCTTTTGGCAAATCCACACCCACTACATCCCTTAAAAAATCCGAAGGAATAGTAAAATAATGCAACGTATTAAGCTCCACCAAACAGGGTTTTTCTAGCATAAATTTTCGCCATATTTTCTCCCAATCCGAACGGTTTTTCAATTTACGAACAACCCCATTGCATTGAAATTCTTTCCAATCCACACCATTCTTTTCAAATAAAGATGCAACTGCTTTATCGCGCTGAAAGGAGCAATTATTGCCAATTTCTTGGTGCGAAAACACCTTGTTCACCTGATATTGTTCGATGAGTTTTTGAAACACAGGTATGCACTCGTTATGAAAAACATGCAATTTTGTTTGCAATGGCTCCAACTTTAGTTGCATTTCCTTAATCGATTGATAGACAAACCGCCAATGTCTCGTATCGCTATCCGGTTCTCCCATTAAACTTGGTTCAAAAAAATACACCAATACGATTGGTTCCGGATGTTGTTGTGCCATCCAAAGTGCTTCGTGATCGATAAATCGTAAATCACGTTTGAACCAAACAATATTGATAGCGGTTTTTGACATCGTTTTTTGAGACTTAGGGAGCGCTTAATTTATTTTGTTTAAATATATTTTATTTTATTTAAACAAATAAACATAAAAAAGTCCGCACTAAAAAAGAAAATCGCTGAATAATAGAATATAAAGTATCAAAAACAAAAAAAGGGTTACGAAAAAATCATAACCCTTATACATACAACTATTTTTTTGTATTTAGTCTTTGAGACAACGAATTGACATTCCAAAATCTTTATCAGTATTCGAAATAAAAACACCACCAGG
>CANHRS010000063.1 GCA_947463445.1 Flavobacteriia bacterium
ATCAATTCCTTGATTATGAAGTACAAATGTTGCTAAAAAGAAAAGTCCATTCAGGATTAGGATATTTTTGGTTACTGGTGGGATATTTGAAAACATATTAAAAGTTTTTTAGAATTTCTTCGGTAGTTAGGGTATATAAAATTCGTTTTCCTTGTGGTGTAAATTGATGTTCGGTACATTGGAAAAGTGTATCAAAAAGATTATTTGCTGATTCTTTATTCCATGTTACTTTTTTTGTCGCATTTGCAACTGCAATTCCTACTGCGATTTCGTGAGCAATTTCAGATTTATCGATTGTTTCCATCGCTAATTTTTCGGAAATTACTTGTACTGTATAAAGTATGGAGTCATCGTTTAATTCGGCGGGTGCCCCCGTTATTTCTAAACCATCTTCATTCAATGTCCAATTATACCCCATACGTTCTAGGGTAGTTTTATTTTCTTCCCAAAGTAGTTTAGCGGAAGCATTGCAATCCACTTGCATAGGAAATAATAATTGTTGTGAATTTAATGCTTTAATGACAAAGGTTTGCATTATTTCATCGTATAGGACACGCTCTTGTGCTCTGTTGGTATGTACTACTAAAAATCCACTTTTTGTAGGGAAAAGCATCAGATTTCCTTTGACGATAAAGTCTTTTTTAACTTCTTCGACTTCGATATCCAATGTAGGAAATTCTTCTTGGTTTTCCTTAATTTCCTCAATGTTGTAAAAGTTTTCCCAATCTTCTGTTTTGTAATTTGATGCTCCAAATCCATTATTTTTAATTGCATTACTCATTCCAGATGAAACCGATTTTGTACTTGGAGCGCTGGATGATGAATGGAATGGATTATAATTTGGATTAATGGTGATTTTTGGTTCAATAACAGGTCTATCGATCATGTCGTAAGGGATATCAAATCCCATTTCTTGTTCAAAATCTAAACTAGGTGCGATATTATATTTTCCAAGTGCTTGTTTGACAGAACTTTTAAGAATGGCATAAATTTCTTTGTCTTCTTCAAACTTAATTTCTGTTTTTGTTGGGTGTACATTGACATCTATGCAAGATGGGTCCACATCAAAAAATAAAAAATAGGAAGCGAACGTTTTGGGAGCCAATAAATTTTCAAATGCTTGTGTAATAGCGTGATTAAAGTAAAAGTCTTTGAAAAATCGGTTGTTCACAAAGAAATATTGTTCCCCTCGTGTTTTTTTAGCAGCCTCAGGTTTTCCTATAAATCCTGAAATTTTTACAATTCCTGTTGTTTCTTCTACAGGTACTAATTTATCATTGAACGATTTACCGAAAATATCGACAATTCGTTTGCGTAGATTTCCTTCAGGTAAAATATAGCAGATCGTATCGTTATGGTGCAAGGTAAAACGAATTTCAGGATGTGCCATTGTAACTCGAATAAATTCCTCCTCAATGTGTTTGAATTCGATTGCATCCGACTTTAGAAAATTTCTTCGTGCTGGTACATTAAAAAATAAGTTTTTTATCGCGAAGGATGATCCTGTTTTACAAGTAGTTTGTGTATGATTCACTAATTTACTTCCTTCTATCTCTATTGCAATTCCAATTTCATTTTCTGTTTTTCTTGTTTTCAATTCCACATGCGCAATTGCAGCAATGGAGGCAAGTGCTTCGCCACGAAATCCTTTAGTTTTTAAAGCAAATAAATCATCAATAACGCTTACTTTACTTGTTGCATGTCGTTCAAAAGCCATTCGAGCATCTTGTTCTGACATTCCAGCACCGTTATCAATAACTTGGATTAAGGTCCTACCCGCATGTTTAATGTATACTTCTATCGAAGTTGCTTTCGCGTCTATTGCATTTTCTACTAATTCCTTAATAACAGAAGCAGGACGTTGAATAACTTCACCCGCAGCAATCTGATTTGCAATGTGATCAGGTAATAATCGAATTATATCACTCATTGGATTTAATAACCTTTTAATGCAAGCATAAATCGTAAACATTCGGTGTACGAATATTTATTCTTTTTGAATTTTAATTTACCCTTGATTTTAATTTTCGTTCCTTTTTGCTCTATTTGAATGGACGTATTTTCGATGGATTTAAAAAAATCTTTACTAGAAGTGAACGCAGGGAATATCATTTCCACAAATGTAGATATACTTTCGGAACCACTAATTTTTAGTAAATCTTCCAAATCTCCCTCAATATTCAATAAGTATGGATTTTTTTGTTTTATCAGATTAGAAGTATTTACACCAATAAAATAGGATGTAGGGGATAATGAATCTACAATATATTCTTGATTACCAATTAATAATCCTTTTGAATTGGTTTTAATTCCCCATTTATCAAAGTTTTCAGTGTATTGGATGTGTTTATTTAGATGAAAAGGTTTTTCGAATTCAATCAACATATCCGTTATTGGCTGTACGTAGAATCCAAGGTTGTGTGTTCCGCCTTCTTGAATGTTTAATCCTTGGTAATTCCATGAAATTGATTTGATTTTTGGAAGTTGTTCTTTATTTAAAATTGGAAAAACTTGTTCAAAAGCAGCAATATAGTTATCCGGTATCATAGCACACGAAACATGTAATCCACTAGGTTTTAAACAATAGGATTTATTGTTTGTGATACCATGTTTTGCTTGTAAGGTAGATTCAAAAGTAAATGCATTATTCTCTTCCGAAATGGCTATTGATCCTTTGCCGAAAATGGAATTGTTTGCTTTAATTTCTACTATAGTATTTTCAGAAGTTGAATTCTTGAATGGATTTGTTGTTTTTTTATGGAGGATAACATTTGCGATTTTTTGTAAATCACTATCAGTAAGTATTTCATTTGGGGATAAATAAGAGATTAAGACTCCTACGTTATCGTTTTCAGAGATTGCAACAACCGTATTCGTAATTTTTGGTGCGTTTTCTTTAAAATCTTTTTGTGATTGGAGATTCACTAATACCCCAATTATTTTTCCATTTTTAATTGGTTTTACAAACACACCAATTTCAGAAAGAAAATCAATTCCAATTTTTTTTACATTGCCATCTTTCGATTCTTGTGTGATGTAATTTATTAATTTATCTAAAACTACTTGGTCTTTGGAGGAGAATAGTAAATCGTTCGCCACATTTTTCGCTAATTTTTTACCATCGATGTGCATCGTTATTTCGGCGTCCTCTGGAAAATAAGTTAAATTTGTGTTTATAGAACTTTTTAGAAATAAGGAAGATACATAAAATAATCCCCAAATGAAAATGAGAGAAATAAGAATCGCTAAAAGTCCTTTAAAGCGTGATTGTGTTTGCATACGTAAAGATAGTATCTTTGCAAATATTTATTGAAGATTATGGGAAATTTTTTGTTTTTTATCGCACGTTTACTTGGTTGGAAGATTGATGCGAATGCACCAGAGGGAATTAAAAAAGCAGTAATTGTGGTTGGACCGCATACCTCGAATTGGGATTTTATTATAGGTAAGATTGCGTTTATGCAATATGGTATACAAGGTCGATTTTTAATCAAAAAAGAATTGTTTTTCTTTCCTTTTGGTTATTTTCTAAAGAAACTAGGAGGGATACCAGTAGATCGTAAGAAAAACAATCGTTTTACCGAACAGGCAGTAGAATTTTTTGACGCCAACGATACAATGTTTATGGTTTTTACACCAGAAGGCACACGTAAATACAATCCAAATTGGAAAAAAGGATTTTATTATATTGCGCAAAAAGCGAATGTTCCGATTTACATTGCTTACATTGATTTCGCGACCAAGACCGGTGGATTTCACTCCCTATTTCAACCAACAGGAGATGTGGATGCAGATATCAAAGAAATTAAATCGATACTAGGTCAATACAAAGGTAAATTTCCAGAAAACGGTATTTATTAATATCCTCCAAACCATTTTTTAATAAACCATTCCGTACCGAGTAATCCTATAATTACAATCAAAATCCAAACATAGTCCAGTAGATTATGGGTTGATTTATGTTCAAAAGAAACGGATGCTATATCCTCACGTGCTTCGATAGTTGGAATTAATGTTTCTGCATTATTTAGATGGAAGAATTTTGCATTTGAATTAGCCGCAATTTGGCGTAATAATAAATGATTTGCCTTCGTATCTAATTGTTCTATAATTTGATTTTCAACAATAAAAGTTCCCTGCTTTTGGTGTTTTTTACCATTGAATACTGTAGAAGCTTTCCATGAATAGGAACCTGCAGCTAATGTTCCTAAAGGAAGTGTATAGAAATTAGATGTTACCCCAAATTGGTAGTTAGATTTCTTTTTATTTTCATTTGTTAGTTCTAATTGAATACTTGGTGTTGTAATTAATTCCATGGAAGGATTGTAAAATTCTGCTTTTATACGTACTTCTTCTTTCGAGGAAAATTTTCTAGGTAGTGTTATGTGTAATGCAGATTTATTTTGTTTGACCAATAAGTATGCAAACGCTTTTTGAAACAATTGATCGACTACTTTCGTGTCCTTGTTTTTTGAATATTCGTAAAATTTCCATTTCCAGATTCCTTCTCCATAAAATACACCGAAATTACCTTCTGTTCTTTTTCCAAAAAATAACAAGGGTTCTTTTTTTACAATAGTCCCAAGTTTTTGGTAAAGAAGTATATCCATATCTTTAGTGAAATTCAAATCACCATATTTTACAAAAACTGGGGGAAAGAAACCAATTTCTTTAGCTATGTCAGTTGGCATTTCAAAAACGTTTACGTTTTGTGCAACAGATGCTTGTACTTCTTCGGTTTGTTTATTAGGAAAAGAATTAAAACCTAAATTTAATTGATTCAATATATTAGATGGTGTATTCGGACCGATAAAAAAGAAGATTGGTTTTTTTAGTGTTTTTAATTTTTCGAACGTGTTAGAGGAAAAATCTACACCAGGTTCATGCCATATAACTAAATCTGCACTAGCATATTCCTCTTTCCATTGCGTAGAATTTGCAATTTGAACTTGCATATTCTCGTCTTTTTCGAGAGTTGTTTTTAGTGCTGTTACATCTGGGTGTGGAGCTCCAGCAATAAAAAGTACTTTATTTCTATTATCGATGATTTCAATGTAAAAAGAAGCGACATTGTTTTTGTAGGTGTATTCATTGTTGAGTGCCGATAACTGAATTGTATATTGTTGAAATCCGATTTTGTTTGCTTCTAACTCAAAAGTTATATGTTTATAGTCAATTGCTTTTCGTGTGTAATTTATTTTTTTGGATGCTATTACCTTTCCTTGATGTAAAATACTAACTGTACTCGATTGATTTTGTAATTTGACTGCTTCTAGGTCTATTTCTACAGGGAATTTCGCATGAAGAAAGGCGAAATCATTGCTAGATACATTTTGAATTGCTTGGTCTTTTTTAGGAAGCGTATCACCAACACCAATGGTGAAAATTGGAGCTAAAGGGATATTTTTTGCTGCATAGATAGGATTTACCCCTTGGTTGTAGTTTCCATCTGAAATAAATACAACAGCACCGATATTTCGGTTGTAGTATTGACTTGCAATAGCTTCAAAACCAAGTTGTAAATTACTTTGATTTTCAGTAAATAATTTACCCTTGGGTTTCCCGAATTTCTCACCAATAGTTAAGGTGTTTAGTGCGTATTTATCTGAAAATTTCGAATTGATACTCGCAGTTAAATTTTCAATATCTTTCGAAATAGAGGTACTATCCTTATAGTTTTTCATCGAAGCACTTGAGTCGAATAAAGTCAATAAAATGGGTTTTTCTTCTTGGTAAGAAATAGTTTCTAATAGTATTCCAAGTAAAAGCAGTAAAATCAAGAACAAGGAAGTAAATCGTAAACTAACTAGTGTTTTTTTTACCCAATTTGGCGCACCAGATAACCATTCGACATTACGATAGAAGAAAATAGTTGTAAAGAAACTGATTAACAGTATAGGGATGAGCCACCAAAAACTATATTCTGAAAAAAGATGCATGAATACGAATTTATGAAAAAATATGGGTTTACGTTTTAAAATTGTTTATAAACGTCATTTTTATCTAATGGTTGTTTGTATATCTATACTTTTTTTGTGGATGTTGCGTTATTTCCTAATAACCTTAAATTCCTCGCTATGCATACTTTGATTTTATCACCAGCTAATTTAACTATGGAGAATCAATGGGTTTTAGATGCTCAATTAAATCCAAAAAAATTTGATCCCATTTATCGAAAATATTACACAAAAATATTCACCTATATTGATCGTAGAATTCAGAACAAAGATTTGGCATCAGACATTACATCCCAAGTTTTTATTCAGGCGATTCAACGTATTCATAGTTATGAAGATAAAGGATACTCCTTTGGTTCTTGGTTGTTTCGAATAGCACATAATACTTTATGTCAAGAATTTAGGGATGTAAAAAGGAGTAAGGTTATTGATCTGGAAATTAATCAATTGGTTTTAGTAGAGGGCTTAGATGAAAGTAGTGAAAAAGAAGAACGCCTTCGCATATTGGAAATTGCTTTAAAGAAAATGAAAAGAAAATACTTGGAAATATTAGAATTACGTTATTTTGACAACCTAACATTCTGTGAAATAGGCTTACATTTAGGTATTTCTGAGAATACGGCAAAAGTTAGGTATTTTAGAGCATTGGATAAATTAAAAGAAGTCTATAAAATGATTTGATTAAGAAGGTAACTTCTATATTTACATAAAAAAATACGGTGGAAGAACATTCAATTTCAATACAAAAAACCACAAGATATTATACCAGTGGTGATATATCTAAAGCATCTAGACTATTAGTTGTACTTCATGGTTACGGACAATCCGCATTTTTTTTCTTGAAGAAATTTGAATTTTTAATAGCAAAAGGATATTATATTGTTGCACCAGAAGGAATGCATCGTTTTTATTTAGAAGGAACAAGTGGTAGGGTTGGAGCATCTTGGATGACACGCGAAGCACGATTGGACGATATTCAAGATAATTTTAATTATTTAGAAAGCTTGGTTAGTAAGATTCAGGAACAAAATTCTTTCTTAAGTATAGATGTATTAGGTTTTTCACAAGGTGCTGCCACTACAACGCGGTGGTTTGAACATAGTAAAATTTCATTTCGTTCACTAGTACTTTGGGCTTCAGTTTTTCCGGAAGATGTTCACTCAGATTTTTCTAGGAATCATGCATCAAAATGCTTTTTTGTACTAGGTACGCAAGATCCTTATTTTGACATGGAAATTGAAAAAGAATCATTAAAAACCTACGAAAAGTTAAAATTTGAGATCATTCGATTTGAAGGGAAGCATGAAATGAATCACGAAGTTTTGGATTCTTTATATTAATCACTTGCAAATCAAAGTGTAGTAGGTTGTTGAGAACCCACAAAAATAGCCAAGTGCACCACCTGAAACATTTGTAGGAATGTTTAGAGGGATAGAAAATGGATTTGTTCCAGTATTCACTTGTACATATTTTTTTTGAAGAAAATCAAATGTTGACTTATCTAAACTAGAAAATTTAATAAGTACCGTATCATTTTTTTTATAAAGACCTCTATATTGCTCCGATAGAGAGGTATCTCTTCGTGTTCTTGGATTTTCATAGAAAAATTCGAAACTATTTCCATTGATGAATTGATCATCGAAAACAGGATTACCCGTTTTATGAAATTTTAAATCAATTGGAAGATTACCTTTTCCAATGTTTAATCGCAGTACTTCCCATATATATGCATTGTATCTATCAACAGGATCTGATAAATGCGCATAGGCATATCCATAGTTTTGCATGTTTTTTTCGGGTTTCCAATATACAGAATCTAAAAAAGTTGGTTCTACGATAGTAGTGGATGCATTATATTTTTTTCCTTGGTATTGTATTTCAATGGAATAGGATTTTCCAGCTTCACCAAAAAACGCTGGGTTTAAGGTAGAGTATGCACAAATATGGTATTTTGACATTAAACTTGGAGGGATACCAAATAATGCATATCCAATTTCCTGAAAATCTTTTGGTATTTCATCTGAACAAATTGTTTCCAGCGTATCGGAGATTGTTCCATTGGAAATGATTATTAAAGCATCTGAAATAAAATCTCCAAATATTGCATCTTGACTATTATTTGAAAATATATCTTTAGTAGTACTTAAAATAATTATTGGCGGTAAACCAGTTTCAATTTTACCATCAACCACTATTTTTTCATCATAGGTAGGTAAAGTTACTGTAACATCTTTTTGACAAGCATATTCAAAGAAAAGACTTACGCAAATTAGGCAATATGTATAGTATTTATAACGCATATTAAAAAGAAAAATTCCAGGTCACACTTGGGATGATTGGAAAAAGGGATACTTGTTTTACTTTTAAATTAAAATTCCCTTGAACTACTCTTCCTATACCTTGAAGATACAGAAAAAAAGGATTGGCTTGATTGTACACATTGTATATTGAAAAACTCCAATTACTTCTAAATCGTTTTTTACTATCTTCGAATACCTCCTTTTCTATGTTATATACTTTTTTTGTCGGAGAATCGTAGCGTGTGGCACTAATATCTAAGCGTTGGTAGGAGGGCATGCGTGTTGAATTACGCGAATTATAATCAAACAATAAGTTTTGATCATGGATATACCAAGAAGATGGTAAAGTCAGGGTACTTCCTGTTGCATAGACGAATACAGCACCAAACGTCCATCGATCATTTAATTCATAGGAACTAACAACCGATAAATCGTGTCTTCGGTCATATTTTGCTGGGAAGGGTGTTTTTTGAATCTCTGGAAAATAACGTTCCGTTTTCGCTAGCGTATAGCCTATCCATCCTGTAAATTTCCCTATGTTTTTACGAATGAAAAATTCGACTCCATAGCTTTTTCCAGTTCCAAAGAGTAATAAGTTGTCAATATTGTTGGTGATGTTGTCTTGCGGCAAGGCTCCTGGTTTGTATTCAATTAAATTTTTCATCCCTTTGTAGTAAGCTTCTACAGAAATTTCCACTTTATCTTTCCATACATTTTTATAATAACCAATGGATACCTGATATCCTTTTTGAGGACTTGCTACCTCCGTACTCGGTAACCAAATATCGGTTGGTAGGGATAAAGTACTTAAAGAAGTCAGGTGAATGTATTGGTAGTTATACGCGTAGCCGATTTTAATTGCACTTTTATCTTTCAATAAGAAACGACTC
Organism: Flavobacteriia bacterium; assembly: GCA_947463445.1. Classification (GTDB taxonomy): domain Bacteria; phylum Bacteroidota; class Bacteroidia; order Flavobacteriales_D; family Crocinitomicaceae; genus CANHVK01. The sequence continues at coordinate 9,148 of CANHRS010000063.1, forward strand.
GATATGCGAGGTTCAAATCCACCATAGTTTTTTATGAGTTCTCCGTTCTGATACTTCTTATTTGTTACTTGTCCAGGTAAAACGTTTTGTAAGTAACGTGTGAAAGGTCCAACAAATTGATACATGGAATAACGTAAACCGAGATTGATTTTCCAATTAGTAGATATATCAAATTCATCTTGTACAAAAAAAGCAGTCTCGTGGCTTCGAAGTTTTTGTGCAGAAGGAATATTGAACTCTGTTGAATCTTGCTCGACAGATAAACTTGATGGTAAAAAAGTATGAAAAATATAATCTAGTCCATATTTAATCTTGTGTTTTGAGAATCTTGAAGAAGTAAATTCAATTTTTTGTCCTAAATCATGAATTTCAGAGTTTAAAGCGATAGAAAAAACTTCTTGTTTAGACCCAAAACCAAATGTATAATTGGTAGTATAACTAGTAGCATTCATTGTTAAATTATCGGAAAACTGATGATTCCAACGAAGTGCGGCTAGTTTATTTCCCCAAGGGATTTCCACATTAAATCCTTCTGTTTTATTGCTAAATGTAAATTTATCAACACCTAGATAGGAACTAAAAAACAATTTGTCTTTAGAACTAAGGGTGTAATTTGCTTTAAAATTTAAATCATAAAAAAAATAGGCAGATCCATTGAATGGAGAGGTCGCTGGGATAAAAGGTTTTAGTAATACATCGATATAGGTTCTTCGGCCAGCTAGCATAAATGCACCCTTGCCTTTTTTGATTGGACCATCGATGGTTAAGCGAGAAGATATTAAACCAATTCCTCCTTTTACATTTATTTTTTGTTGATCTCCATCATTAGTTTTAATTTCTAAGACAGAGGACATTCGTCCACCAAAATTTGCTGGCATACCGCCTTTGATTAAATTACCACTTTTAACTGCGTCGGAATTAAATACGGAGAAAAATCCAAATAGGTGAGAGGCGTTATATACAGGGACTTCGTCCACTAACACTAAATTTTGGTCAGGACCACCACCACGTACGTAAAATCCTTGTCCTCCTTCACTTACAGAGGATACACCGGGTAATAATTGAATGGTTTTTAGAATATCCACTTCACCCATGAAGGCAGGTAACGTTTTTATTTTTTTCATTTCCAATTCAATCTGCCCCATGTAAACATCGTTTACTTGATTCTTTTTTTTTGTTCGTACTTCAGCTGCAGCTAATTGTTTTCGGTTTTCTTGTAGTTCAATTTCTAGATTACTATTTTGTTGTAAGGAAACAGTTTTACTGATTGATTTGTACCCTTCCGCCTGAATTTCGAGTATATAATCACCAGGAGGAAGTGAAAAGAAAAAGTAACCACTTGAATCGGTCAATTCTACATTTTTACTAGGTTTTGCTAAAATTTTGACTTTTGATAAAGTAGCGTTTGATTCTTTATCCTGAACGGTTCCTGTAAGCGTGTATGTTAGTTGCGCAAAAGAAAAAAGTGGAGATATAAAGCTTAAAAGCAGTACTAAAAAGAAAGATGCATATCTATTTTTAACCATCTAACGTGAACCGAAAATACTACTTCCTACACGAACCATTGTACTCCCTTCTTCCATAGCGATTTTGTAATCACCACTCATTCCCATAGATATTTCTTTAAAATCAGAATTGAATTTAAAGAAATGACTTTTAATTAGTTGGAAGTAATTGTGTAGCGTTTGAAATTCTTCATGAATTTGATTTTCATCTTCCGTAAAGGAGGCCATTCCCATAACACCATGTATGGCAACATGTTGTAATTCTACAAATTCGTTGGATTCTAGCATTTCTTGTGCTTCTTCGAACGAAAATCCAAATTTAGTTTCCTCCTGTGCAATATGAAACTGTAGCAGGCAAGGAATAATTCGATTACATTTTACTCCTTCTTTGTTGATCTCTTTTAATAGTTTAAAACTATCTACTCCATGAATCAAATGAACAAAAGGAGCAATATATTTTACTTTGTTGGATTGCAAATGACCGATTAAATGCCATTCGATATCTTTTGGTAATACTTCATATTTTTCAACAAGTTCTTGCACTTTATTTTCTCCAAAAGCACGCTGTCCAGCATCGTATAAGGTTTGTATATCACTCGCAGGTTTTGTTTTGGAAACAGCAATGAGTGAAACATTCTCTATTAAGGAATCTTGGACGTTTACTAAGTTTTTAACGATCATTTTTCAATTTCATAAATGGTTAATCCACTGCGTAATTTCGGTTCTACCCAAGTAGATTTAGGAGGCATAATTAATTGGTGATCAGCAACTTTCTTTACTTGATCTATCGTTACCGGAAATAGAATAAAACCAACTTTAGCTTTACCTTGTTCAATCGGTGTAGAGATTGCTTCTAATCCCAAGTTTCCAGGGATAAATTGAATTGCTGAACTAGTTTTTAAGTCTTCGATCCCTAAAATTGGTGTCAAGATGGTTTGGGTTAAAATCTCCGGATCTAAACATGCAACTGGATCATTGGTGTTATATAATTCTGGTTTACAAATTAATAAATACCAAGTCCCACTCAAATTCATGGTAATATGGTGTTCTTGTTCTGGTTTAGAACCTTTATCTAAATGTGTTACACTAAAATTTTCTTTTAATTTTTCAATAAAAGCATGTTCGCTTAAACCATTTAAATTGTCCACCAAACGGTTAAATTCACGGATGTTCAGACGTTTTTCATCCATAAAAAACGCGAGGAAATAGTCACTAGATATGTTGTTGACTCCTAATTGTTTACGACGTTCTGATAAACCAGCGCTAGAAGCACTACGGTGATGCCCATCGGCAATATAACTGGCGTCAATTTTTGCAAATTCCGCTTTGATGATTACTTCTTCTTCAGGTGTTAATACCCAAAGTTCGTGCTTCGTCCTATCGGTGGTTGAAAACTCATATTCAGGTCTTTTTGCTGAGATTCTAGCATATTCTTCTTCCAGATTAGTATTACTTGGGTAGGAGAGTAGTACAGGTTCAGCATTATAACCTACTATATCTAAGTAATTTACAAACATTGCCTCTCTAGAAGTTAATGTTGCTTCGTGTTTTTTGATTTTATCATTTTGATATTCTTCCACACTAGCACCGCCAATTATTCCTAAAAATTCATGGGTAGGTGTAGATTGTTTATACAAATATAAATGTGCTTGTGCATCTTGAAAAACGATTCCTTCCGCTATAAATTCCAAGTATTTACTTCTGACTAAATCAAAACGTTCTTTAGAATTCGGATTTGTTTGCGGTATTTGTTTATCAAATTCTGGATGTATTATGCGTATGAAAGAATATGGATTGGATTCCAGTTTTGCTTTTAATACAGATTTAGAATAGGTTGATACTGGTCGTGTTACAACTAGATGGGCTTTATCTCTGCTAGGTCTAATTGCACGAAAGGAATGAAGTGTTGCCATACATTAATCTTGTGTTACGAATGTAAGAAAAAAGATTGGAAAATGCTTGTGCGAATATACGTATGCAGAATAATTGTTGTTAAATTTACTTTCTAATTCATTCACTATGAACCCTAATAATACCCTAAAAATCTCCCCAGAACTAAAGGCTAAACTTTCTGAATTAGGTTTTCAAAAAACTTTCGAGGAAAATGAAGTTATTTTGCGTGAAAGTTCTTATATCAAAGCCATTCCAATTGTACTTCAGGGTAGTTTGCGAGTAATGCGCACAGAAGAAGATGGAAGAGAGTTATTGCTTTATTATATAAAAGCGGGTGAAAGTTGTATCATGTCTTTTCTTGGTGGAATTCACGATGATACGAGCAAAATTAATGCAGTTGCTGAAGAAAAAACGGAATTATTATTGATTCCGATGGATAAAATTTCCTTGTTAGTCAAAGATTTCCCGGAATGGTTGGACTATATATTTAAATTGTATCATAAACGTTTTGAGGAATTATTGGATGTGGTTGATGCGATTGCATTTAAAAAGTTAGACGAGCGAATCTTGGATTTTGTTAAAAATAAAGCGAAACTATCTAATTCAAAAGTGATTAATCTTACCCATGAACAGATTGCGAACGAGTTAGGTTCTGCGCGTGTTGTAGTTTCCCGTTTATTAAAACAGCTTGAATCAGAGGGAGTTGTTGAATTAGGTAGAAATAAAATTACCTTGTGTAACTAACGTTGCTTAACTTTTAGATTTAATACCTCAATTTTGTCCTATAATTAAATCATAAGGTTTTATGAAAAATATAGGGAAATCAGACAAAATCGTTCGTGTATTAATTGCAGTACTATTTACGGTTTTATTTTTAAATCAAGTGGTTACAGGAGTAATGGGAATTATTCTAGTAATATTAGCAGGTGTGTTTTTACTAACGAGTGTTATTGGAACATGTCCGCTTTATCTACCTTTCAAAATCAATACAAATCATAAAAAGTAAAATCATGGAAATTAAAAATTTACTTAAAGAAAACAAAGGAACTATCGTAGATGTTCGTTCGATAGAAGAGTATCGTGGTGGTCATGTAGTAGGATCATTAAATATTCCATTACAAGAAATTCCGGAACGCGTAGAGGAATTAAAAGCTTTGGAACAACCATTAATTTTATGCTGTGCATCAGGAAATAGAAGTGGTCAAGCGGAACGTTATTTGTCTCAACTTGGCATGATTTGCTACAACGGTGGAAGTTGGTTAGATGTAAATTTTCATAAATCAAATTAAGAACGAAAATGTTAAAAGCAATTAAAAATGCACTTGGTTTAGGACCAAAGTTAGATTATAAACAAGCCTTAAAAAACGGAGCGATCATCGTGGATGTTCGCTCCAAAGGCGAATATGCTGGAGGTCATATTCCAGGTTCTATAAATATTCCAGTTGAAAGTTTAATGGGGAATTTGAATAAGTTAAATAATAAAAATCAAACGATTATCACGTGTTGTGCTTCCGGAATGCGCAGTGGTTCAGCTAAAATGATGTTGAAAGGAAAAGGGTATACGGACGTACATAATGGCGGTTCTTGGTTTTCATTAGGAAAAAAAATTATGTAAGCATGTTAAAAGTAATAAGTACCTTTTTTTTAGCGGGATTCCTATTAGTGAGTTGTTCGATCGGACAA
>CANHRS010000064.1 GCA_947463445.1 Flavobacteriia bacterium
AGCAGCAACCAATCCAGGAAAGCTTGTTCCTGCTTGAAAATTTACACCATCAATACTATAAGTGTATGCACCAATTGGAGCTGTCACTGTAATTGTACCTGTAGAAGTAGCACAGGTTGGTTGCGTAAGTGTTGTTGAAGCTGCTGCAGGTGCTCCAGGAGGATTGTTCAATACAGCACTTGCAGTTGCAGTACATCCAGCTCCATTTTTTACTGTAACCGTGTAATTAGCAGCAACCAATCCAGGAAAGCTTGTTCCTGCTTGAAAATTTACACCATCAATACTATAAGTGTATGAACCAATTGGAGCTGTCACAGTAATTGTACCTGTATTAATAGCACAGGTTGATTGCGTAAGTGCTGTTGTTGGGACTGATGGTACGGTAGGTGCAGAATTTATTATTTCATTTTTAGTGGAAGTACAACCATTTGCATCTTTTGCAATAATAGTATATGTATTAGCTGCAAGTCCTGAAAATGTAGTGTTTGATTGAAATGTTCCACCATTAATGTTGTAGTTTAAACCTGTACCTATAGGACTCGTAATTAAAATCGTACCTGTTGGTGCGCTACAAGTAGGTTGGGTTAATGTGGAGGCTGGTATTGCGGGTAAAGGATTAACAATCATTGCACCTGAAGCTGCACTTGTAACACTTCCACATGCATTTGTTGCAATACAATAGTAATAGGTTGTACCTATTGAAGAAGATGGTGGGGTATAAGTGCTAGATGTTGCTCCAGTGATAGGTGTACCTCCTGTAGTACTTGAAGAAGAATTTCTATACCACTGGTAAGTAGGGTTGTTGGTAGCTGAAATGCTAATTTGATCAAAAGCTACATTTTGACATACAGTTTTTGTGTTTGTTAACTGAGATGATATTGTTGGATTTGAGCATGAAGGAAAAGTTATTTTTTGGATACATTGAGGGTTTGGACCACTTATTATAGCATTATTAATATTATTATCAACTTCAATAGAGGTGATAGATCCACTCACAGTAATTTCTATTGTAACTTCAAAATCACTTGTTGCAGCAGAACCAAATCCACCATATTCATAAGATACTACATTTGTTTTGTTTAAATATGGATTCCAATCAGAATCGTTTGCCACAGAATTAATTAAACTACCAGTTAAACCTTTTAATGTGGAACAAGTACCGGATGTTAATAACGCCTGAGTAATTTGGTTTGTGTAATTTGTGATAGTAGGTGCAGTTCCAGATGAATTGATAGCACTAACTGTAAAACCTACGAAAGAATTATCTAATCCTCCAATATCTACAACTAACTTTAGTTTATAAGTTACAGTAAGATCTAAATTAGTGGTTTGAGAAACTAAAGTTAATGTAGAATTATGACAGGAGAAAACGCTAGTTGAAAACAGGGAAATAAAAAGTAAAGAGGTGATAATTAATTTACTAGAAATAATTGGTTTGATTTTTAATATTCGGAATTTCATAGTTTGAAATTTTTTAAATTCAAATTTAATAATTAAACGAAAGAATAATTTCAAAGTTGTTTGAATAATAGGTAAACAACATTGAAATATATTTTTTTACTTCCTGAATTTGAATCTTATTTTTTTGGATTCAGAGATTAAGGTTATAAAATAATATCCTTCTGGTAATAAGGATGTATTGTAACTAAATTCATTTTCAACGATGTCATTAGAATATATTTGAACACCCTCAAGATTAGTTAAGTATATAGTGGTTTTGTCAATTGTATTTGTTTCATTGATTAATTGAATTGTATTTTCTTTCCTATATAGTTTCCAGAAATTAGAATCGATTATTTGTTCTTCTATTTTTAATGTTTCCATTTTTTCTTTAAGTAAGAAAGTAATACCTAGTGCTAATGTATCTTCTATTGGATTGGTTAATTCATTTTTAAAAAGTTGATGTATTTTTGAAAGTGTTAAATTGTCATAAAATGGATATTTTTTAGGTTTTAAAATTAAGTATCTGTTATCATTATCAGTATCGTCACCAATTTTAGTTTGTAAAATATATTTTTTATTTATCATGAATTGATATGTAAAATTAACATCAATCGGTTTATTGTGAATATTAATAAATGAAGTATCAACACTATATAGAATACTTTTAGTGCTGTCATCATAAAGTGTAAATCGAATATTGCCATAATTGTTTTTTCCAACATCGAAAAATGATAGTCCAATTTTTTCTATTCTGAAATCACGCATTTTTTCCGTGAAAGAAAAAACTACATTTCTAGTGTCTTGAATTGTATCTAGTTTTGTTTTCCCATTTTGATTCATAAATATATTTATTCCATTTTGCGGATCTGCTCCAAAGGAAATTATTGGATATGAATGTATTTTTTGAAATTGAGGGGAAGAGTTAGTGAAAAAATAACAATCATTTAACGTTATATAGTCATTTGTTGATGTAATTGGTAATGAGTTAGGAGTATAAAAACAACACGAATTATCTTTGTCATTACCGATTGAACTAATAAAAAGTTGGTAATCTTTAGTATTAAATAATAAACAAGAAGTTTGAATAAATATATCTTCATTGAATATATTTTTGATTGTAGTATCAGTTTGACAAATTAATTTATTTGTTCTCTTGTTTATAATTTCTAATCTAATAGATGCAGTACTATCTTCACCTACATTAAATCTAGATAAACAAATATCAGATATTGATAATGTTTGTTTATTCGAAATCGAGAAATCAAATACAAATGATCCATTAAATGAAATGTTTTCAGCTAACGTACCTTTGCTTTTTTCAAAAATGTCTATATGTCCCCATGAAATAAAAGATAAGAAACAAAAACATAAAACAATTTTACTAATCATATTTATTTTTATCAATGTATAATTAATTCAATCTTTTAAACCAAGTCTGATATACAAGATACTTTTATTTCGGTTTAATAGTATTCTATTTCTAGCAGAATTTCTTATTCTAATCATTTTTCGTCTAATCTCTAATTTCTAAAGTCTGACGTCTCACCTTTACCTCAACACATTCACATGGCCGGTTTTACTATGCGTATTTTCTTTGTTTTTTTCTTTAAATTCTAGCTTCCAAATATAGGTTGCAGTTTCTACAATTTGATTACCATAGGTTCCGTCCCAACCAAAATCTACGTTGAAGGATTCGAAAATTACTTCTCCCCAACGATTGTAGATGATTAAATGATAATTATATACATCTAAGCCACTATAGAAAATAGGTTTGAATGCATTATTGTATTCATCTCCATTTGGTGTAAAGGTATTTGGAATGTAATATATTAATGGTTCTTTCGCAACAATCATTTGACTATAACTTGTAGAACAGCCATTCTCTGTATTGTATCCAGTTAATGTAACGGTGTAATGTTGTCCTGTTGTAGTAGGGAAAGTATGTGTTGGGTTTTCTTGAACCGAAATAGGTAAACCATCTCCAAATACCCATTCATAGTGTTTTGCATTGGAGTGATTCATAAAACGTATTTCTGGTTCAAATATGTCGATTGAGTCAGGTGTAAACGAAAATGTAACTTTTGGTAAACCTATTACTTCTATGTATTTATTTTTTGTCATAGTATCCGTACAGCCTTTATTCGTTATTGAAACTAGCGTAATATCGAAAACCCCTTCAATGAGATACTTATGTGCATTATGTTTTGAACTAATACCGTCTCCAAAAGACCAAATGTATGTATTACTTAATGGCTTTGATTTATCGATTAAAAACAGCGAATCTGTAACACAAATGGATTCATAAATTGCTTTAAAATCTGCAACGGGTTTTAGATTTACTGTAAGCTCTTCTTTCGTAGTACAGCCTTTACTATCTTTAAATTCAATGGAACTTACACCAGTTTTTATCCCTTGCACTAATCCTGTATTAGAGATAGTAGCATTAGAAGGTACAGAACTTTTCCAACCGTTTAAAGGTGCTGCAGCATGATCTGCTTTTAGTTGTAAAGTACTTTCTTCACAAACCTCTAGTGGTAAAGTTGTAATTTTCGGTAATGCGTTTATGGTTACCATACTTGTATCCGTACATCCTTTGTTGTCTATATAAATAATATTTGATTTACCTCCTGCAACACCCAACATCTCTCCTGAAGTTGGATCTATTGTTGCAATACCAACATTTTCCGATTTCCAAGCATTGCTTGTTGCAGGAGTGTGTGTTGCAGTTAATGTTACTCGTTTGTCTACACACACTTCTTTTGGAGTAATAACAGGTATTGGATTAATACTAAGTATAGTAGTAGCAGAGTCAATACATCCATTTGCATCTTTACCAATCACCTTAAATATTTCTCCATCAACTGCTTCGGTTACTGTTGGTTTTTCTGAGGATTTATCCTTAAACTTTGCAAATTGATTGGAAGTCCAAATCCAAGAAATTGCATCCGTAGCTGTTTCATCTAGTGTAAAGGATTTGATATTTGCACAGATTTGAATAGAATTAGTTGCACTAACAGTTGGTTTTGGGAATATATTTACTGTAACTTTTTCTTTTTTAACACAAGTATTAGTATCTGTAATTTCTACATAATAATCACCGGAATGTGTAGCTGGAATTGCTAATGAAGTAATTTTAGTAGAATCAACCGTGGATGTAAGTGCATAACTATTAGGGCCTGACCATACATAACTGACACCTTTTTTATAGTTTGAACGTATGATTAATGGTGTGTTTTCACACGGTTTGGTATAGGATGGTGTAAATACAGGTAATGGGTGAATACTTGCTATAACACTATCTAATTTGCTACATGTATTTGCTCCAGTAATTTTTATATAGTATTTTCCAGCTTTGTTTAGGTTTACATTAGTTAGTTGAAATGATTCATTTGAATTTGTATACCCGTTTGGTCCAGACCAAGCATTTGTTTGTCCAGGTAAATTTAAATTAGCTTTAAAGGTCAATGTCCCATTAACGCATGCAGTATCTACTGTTGGAGTGAATATTGGAAGTGGAAGAATTTTTAAGATTGTTGTATCTGAGTTCTTACACCCGTTTATATCTGTTCCAATAACTTTGAATGCTTCTCCATTAATTCCATTTTTTATAGATGGATTTGATGTGTTCTTGTTCTCGATTATAGCTAAAGATGTGGTTAAATTAGAACTCCATTTCCAAGAGCTTGCAACACCTCCTGTTTCGTTAAGATTGAATTGATTCAAAGTTTTAATATTTTCACAAATCTTTATTGTGTCAACGGTTATTATTTTAGGAGTTGGATTTACTTTTGCTGTTAATGTAAATGTTTTCGAACATTGGTTAGGAACAACTCCACTTGTTGCTGTAATGGTGTAAATAACATCGATTGGATTAGCAGTAGTATTTTTCAACTTTTGTTTGATGGATGATTGATCTGCCCCAGCAGTAATTCCTGATATTCCTGATATTCCTGTTGGAGGTACCCCTATATTCCATGAATATTTGGTACCTGCAGGTATAGAATTTGGACTACTATTATCTGGTATTGTATCAAATGTTTCCTCTGAACATATAGCTAAAGTTATATTATCAATCTTCGGTGTAGGATTTACCGTAAGTGTTGTATTGAAGGTGCTTGTACATTGATCCGGAATAGTGCCACTTTTTGCAGTAACAATATAATTTACAACTATTGAATTATTTGTTGTATTAGTTAGTGTTTGCTTAAAGGATGTTTTCGTATTTGTATTTTCTGCTAAAGCACCATTAATACCTGTTAAAATGGTAGGTAAATCCCATGTATAGGTTGTTCCTGCAGGAACAATATTAGTACTTAGAGATGTATTATTTGGAATTGTATCAAATGCATCTGTTGAACATAGTACTTTATTTATAGGAGCAATTTTCGGTGTAGGATTTAGTGTAACTGACACATCAAAGTCATTTGAACATGTATTTGGTGCTGTACCACTTGAAGCTTTTACCTTATAATCTATGACTTTTGATACATTTGTGCCATTCGTTAAATTTTGTTTGAATGATGCTTCGGCAGTACCTGTTGTAATTCCGGTTACACCTGATACAGATGTAGCAGGTAAAGCCCAAGTATAAGTAGTACCAGTAGGAACTACATTAGAAGTTAGTATATTGTTATTTGGTATTGTATCGAAAAGTCCACCATAGCAAATAGATTTAATTATTTTGGCAATTTCTGGTTTTGGATTAACAGTTACAGTTATGGAGTTTTTACATCCAGCATCATTCTCAAATTCTATATCCGTAGTTCCTGCTTTTAGTCCTGTAATATCCATTAAATCTTTACTTGAATTAATTGTATTTGATATTATATTATTGGTTACAATGCTCCATTGGTTAGTATTTGTTGGTGCCTCAGATGCTTTTAATCTAATTGTTTCTCCGATACATATTTCAAAATCAGTAGGTGTAGCTGTGACATTATTCACAATAGTTGGTTGAACACAATTGGAACAAAGTTTCGTTTCGGGCAAGGGACATAATATACCAACAGGTGTTAATGTAAAATATACGTTGTTTCCAGCACTTAAACCAGTAATTGTTGTAGATGTAATTCGAGGTGAAATACCAGCAGATATTGATTGCGGAGGAGAACTTAAAGTTCCAGTTGCCCCTACTTTATAAACATACTCATAAGAAGTTGCCCCTGGTATATCATCCCATTTAAATTCTAAAGTGGTAGAACTGGAAGTACCGCATGTAATAACAGGTTTAATTTTTGGTTCTACCGTTATAGTATCGTAAAATATACTGCTACAGTTGGGTACTGTATTCGAATTCGCTGTAATTGCATAAGCTGCAGTTTGATTTGTTGTGGTGTTATTTATTAAAGTCTGACTAATCGTTGTTTGATTCGTTTGTGCTGAACTTCCTACAATTGCTCCTGATAATGTTGGAGTAGCCCATGTATATGTAGTACCACTTGGAATAATAAATCGTGTTCCAGTATGAACGGGTGTTGTGTTAAATGTAGTATTTGTACATATGCTCTTTAGGGAGTCTGGAATTTTAGGAGCCGGATTGACTTTTATAATAATTTTAAATGAATCACCTACACAGGTACCAGATTTTGGTGATACACGGTGTTCAACGGGTTGAATAGTATTTGTATTGTTAATTAATTTTTGCGTATATGATTTTATAGTACTTTCATCAGTTGCTGAATTTGATTCATTCGTTACATTCGTATTTTCTTTAAAAATCCAAGTATACGTTGTTCCTGAAGGTACAACATTTGCACTTAATTTTTCTGGATCTATGATAAACTCCATGTTTGTACATATGGATAAGGTAGAGTCTTTTATTTGAGGTTTTGGGTTTACGGTTATTTCAAAATAAAATGGCGTTCCTTCACATGTTGGTGTGAAGGGAGTAATTTTATATTTTATTTTTTCAGGTGTATTTACTTTATTACTAAGTTTATTTTTTATATCACTTTTACCAGTTGCTTCAGTGGATTGTCCAGTTATATTACTGGAATTAGTCTCAATTGTCCATTTATATTTCGTATCTAAAGGAATAACATCAGTAGCTACGAATAATGGAACTAGTTTCACTGAATCATCCGAACATATTACCGCTGTTTTATCTGCTATTTTTGGGATTGGGTTAATTTTTACTACAACAGGTTTTATATCCATGCATAAAGGACCTTTTTCACCTTTGATAAAATAAGTTCCTCCTTTAGTAAGTGCTGCTTGGTCTGTAATTGGGGTTGAAGGTGGGTTATCTTTCCAATAAGAAAAAGTTAAATTGTCGGTAGAGCCGTCAGTAGTTTCATCGGTTGTAATGTCTACTGTATTGCCTTCACATACAGCAGTAGGATTAGTAATTATCAAAGTAGGGGATGGGCCAACTTCGATTTCGGTTTCAAGTACTGATTCACACATTGTTGTTCCGAACATCGTTAGATCTACGGTAAATTTGAATTTACCAGAAGCTGTTGTTTTGTAAGTTAAACTATCCTTGGTACCTACAACTTTTCCTGTTGCATCTTTCCATACATAACTTAAACCTCCTTTGGGAGCATAAAGTCTGGCTGTATCTCCTAAACAAACTTTTGCAGGTTTTTCGATTTCAAAAGGTGCACAAGCGCAATCTAAATATACATATCCAAAGTGATTATTATTAGCACAAGAAGTTGTTGTGAATCTAACATGTATGTTTTTTCCAATATATTTTGTTAAATCTACTCCAATGGTTGTCCAAGGTTTGTATGAAACAGCTGTATTGTCAGTAGGATTTTTTATTAATGAGTTATTAAAACCTACACTTTTTGTACTCCCTGCAGGAACACCAGCAACTAGATAATCTCCACATCCAATTTGTTTTCCATCATCATCATAAAACTCGACTTTAAAATGTGGCTGCATTGATAATTGTGCGCCAGTATGAAATCCATTATTTAGAACAACGGCATAGTTATAAACAAAAAAATTATTTGTAGATGTCACTTTAAAATATTGTTCGATAGATCGCCCATCATTTTTGTTTGATTCAAAACCTAGTCTTAGTGTTTTTGATCCTTGAAAAACTTTGGGAAATCCACCATAAGAATCAAATCCATTATTCATGATTGTAAACTGATTAGCCTTAGTAGTATTATTTAATACTGAAGGAAAATAATATGGTGCAGGCGCTCCAGCAGGAGGATTGACAACACCTTGAGTATATGTCTTTGTACCATCACCGTTATTATTTCCATAAGTTCCAAACCATCCAGTCAAGTCATTTTCAAAGTCTAGATTTGTACATGGACCAACTAATTGTGCTTCTGGACCTCTGGTAACACACAATCCAAAAGTACCATTATTGTCATTACCTATTTCCCAAATACGTACTCGTAAGGTATCTCCTGGTGTTAAACCTGTAAAAGAGAGTTTAGACATAGATCCTGAGTTAGAACTTCCTCTGTAATCACAATCAACTTCAGCTAAATTAGAACAGGATCCTTTATAAATAGCCATCCCTAAGTCTGTTACAGAGCCAGACTTAGTTTCAAAGTCTAACATACCACTAAATGGAACTTTCACTTTAAACCAAACATCTCCATTAGCCGGTGATTTACAGCTTGGTGGTGGAACTCCTATTGAATTTGTAGCTGCTTCGTTTGTATAAGTTAAATATGTACATGAAGTACTAGGTGTTATTAGCGTTGCAGAACATGGATTGTCATTTACAGGTGGAAGTGGAGGAGTTGTCACACAAGTTGTGAAAGTCAAAGGTGAAACAGGAGGTGTGACACTTGTGTTTGCTTGGTCATAAACTCGGTAAAAATATTTTAATCCTACTGTTAGACCTGTAACACTCCAAGATCCATCTCCATTTTTCGGAAAACGAACATCGTTCACAGAATTCGTAGCAATTGCAGGGAATGTGGTGGAACAATTAGCTAGATATACCTGTACTACGGGATCATAATCTGTAGAAGAATTAACATATATGTTTTGTGTAGTATTAGTAGCAGTAAAAGTATACCAAACATCATCATTAGCATTTCCATAACCACTTACTGCTGCTAAGGATTGTGTGGCGTATGTTCCATCACCTGCAACGGAGGAACAAGTTGTTCCTGCAGAAACCGTAATTGCTCCAGCACAATCATCGTTTACAGGTGCATGTGTAACACTAGTTGTGAATCCCATTGGATAAGTATTTGTAGTGCTTATGTCATAGACACGATAATAATATTTTGTACCTGGTACAGTTGTAATTGCTTTTGTTCCAAAACCTCCTTTTGGATATGCATTATTTTCACAAAATGCGGGTAAAATTGGTGTGTTACAAGCAGAATACACCTCGACTACTGGGTCATATCCTGCAGGTGCTGTTACAGAAATAAACTCTTTTGTAGTGGCCGCTGTAAATGAATACCAAACGTCGTCGTTTGCTGCACCTGCAGATCCTGAACATTTTGCTAAAGATTCCGAGGCATACGTTCCGTCACCTGCAATTAACGTAGTGCTAGCACTAGGAGTGATATCCACAGCGCCGACACAATCATTATTATTCACAGGTTCTACGACACAGGTTTTGAAAGTCATCGTGTCTTGATTCGTAACATTCTTATCATATACGCGGTAATAATATTTGGTTCCCACGGTTAAACCTGTTATTGGTGTTGTACCAAATTTACCAATAGGATAGTTTACATCATTGAATACTACGCTTGTGGTTGCAGGGCAGTTAGAGAAAACTTGTACTACGGGATCGTATTTTGAATCATCTGGTGTAACAGAAATGAATTGAGTGGTTTTTGTTGCGGTAAAACTAAACCAAACGTCATCGTTGGATGCATTGAGATTTCCTGCTACCTCTTTTAAAGATAAGGTAGCATAGGTACCATCCCCAACTATTGAATTACACGTTTGACTAGGAACGATATCAATCGCACCAGGACATTCATCATTTGGTGTAGCATTCACTACACACGTTGAAAATGTCATGGTGTCTTGATTGCTAGGGCTCAAATCATATACTCGATAGAAATATACATTACCAATTGTTAATCCACTTACCAACCCCGCTCCGAAGTTTCCATTGGGATATTTAGTGTCCTCGCAAAAAGCCGGTGTTGTAAATTTTGTAGGGGTTGTACCACATGCGGAATATAGTTCAACCACAGGGTCATATTTGGAATCTTCAGGTGTCACCGAAATGAATTGAGAAGTAGCTTGCGCAGTGAATTTATACCATACATCATCGTTGGCAGCACCAGTATTTCCTGTACATTTTGCTACGGATTCGGTAGCGTACATACTTTTTCCGAGTTCTGGATCACATATATTTCCAACGTTTACTATCGTAGATCCTATACAATCATCGTTGGTTGGAGGGTTAGTTACACAGGTTTTAAATGTCATGGTTATAGGATTGGTTGAGGACTTATCATAAACACGATAGTAATAAGTCACACCAGGAGTTAATCCTGTGACCGCCTTATAACCTAATCCTGCAACAGGATAATCCAAATCATTTTTAAAAGTTGGAGTCAATGGGGTAGGAGAAGTGCCACATGTCGAAAAAACCTCAACTACAGGGTCATAAAGCCATGAAGAATTTACATTAATAAATTGAGTTGATTTTTGAGCAGTAAATTTAAACCAAACATCGTCATTAGGAGTACCTAATGTAGATGCTAGAGATTGTGTTGCATAAGTACCATCTCCATCTACAGAATAACAACTTGAAGCAGGATTTACAATAAGTGCACCATTACATTCATCGTTTTTTGGTACAGAAGTAACACATGTACTGAAATTCATAGTTGATGGATTGGTTCCTGCAGCATCATAGACGCGATAGTAATAAGTCAATCCTTTTGATAAACCTGTAACTTTTGCACTTGATTTAGAGTTTTTAACAAAACTAGCATCGTCATAAAATACTGGAGACAATGGAGAAGGAGTAGTCCCGCAATTAGAAAATACCTGAACTACGGGGTCATAATCAGTCGATGCCTCTACATTAATAAAATGGAAAGTTGTATCTGCCTTAAATTTATACCAAACATCGTCATTTGCATCTCCCTTTCCAGTTCCAGCAGCTAATGATTGGGTTGCGTATGTTCCGTCTCCTTCTTCGCTATTACATGTGTATCCGGGTTTTAAGGATGTTGCACCAGCACATTCGTCGTTTACAGGTGGATTTGTAATACATATATTAATATACGGTTCAGTAGAAACTGGATTGTTAAAATCATATATTCTTATATAATACCAATCACCAATGGTTAACCCTTTTTCGCAATGTGTTTCTTCAACTCCGACGGCATTATTGTTCATACATTTTAAATTAATTAATCCAGAACAAGAACCCTTAAAAAGTTGAAAAACAGGATTGAATTTACTACCTGTAGTTACTGTTATATAATGTGTTGTATTTGTAGCTTGAAATTTATACCATACATCTTGAGCAGCAGTTCCTGAACAAACAACTTGAGATTGAGTAGCGCCATAAGTAATACCATAGGTAGAATTACAACTTGCATTTGATTTTAATTCAATTGCTCCAGTACATTCATCATTTAATATGAAATCCTGAACACAAACCGTGAATTTTGGATTATCAAGAATCTGCGAGTTAGTATTATAAACTTTAAAAAGATAGGTTTGACCGATTATTAGATTCGAAAAAAGTCCCCAAAGAGAAGTGCTGTTACTAGTATAACTTCCTTCAATAGTCATTGAGCTCCCACAACTCCCACTATATAATTCAATTCCTGGTTTAAAATTTCCTCCACCTGAAATAGTAATGTAATGTTTAGTTGTATTCGCTACAAACGAGTACCAAACATCTTTTTCTGTATTAGAACTTGGTTGAGTAGATATTGTAACTCCAGTTAAATTTCCATTTGTGTTCGTGCAACTAGATCCAGAAACTAATAGTTCTGCACCACTACAATCATCATTAGCAGGTTGTGCAAATGTTAATTGATATACAAATAAGCAAAAAAGTAAAGAACTAAAAAGACGTAAATTAAACATGGGCTATAATATAAGTAATGCAAATTTACTTAATATAACGCGCATTTAAAAGTGTGGTTGCTTGTTAAAAGCTATTAAAATCAGATAAAAATAGACAATCTGACCATTTGTGTAATTACGTGCGTCTTATTTAGTTGTTTTCCGTTAATTTAAATTCTGAAGTTTTGTGAAAAGTAAGTTCTGGATAGTCTTTTTCAGCCATTTGCAATAGGAAAGGAGTCTCGGCTAAAAATACATAATTAGCATCTTTGTCTTTTGCAATATTCCCGGATTTTGTATTAATAAATCGTTTTAATTCTAGCTCATTATCGGTAGTAATCCAACATGCTTTCACGAAGTTTCGTGGAGTGAAACGACAAGAGGCCCCGTATTCATGGTGTAATCGATGTGCAATTACCTCAAATTGAAGCTGTCCAACAGTACCAATGATTTTTCTATTTCCTGGCTGTTGAACGAATAATTGTGCAACCCCTTCATCGGTTAACTGGCTGATACCTTTTTCTAGTTGTTTGGATTTTAAAGGGTCTAAATTTTCTAATTCCTGGAATAATTCTGGAGAAAAACTTGGAATTCCCTTAAACATAAATTTTTCACCTTCGTTTAATGTATCTCCAATTTTGAAGTTTCCGGTATCGTATAAACCAATAACATCCCCAGGGAACGCTTCATCAATCACACTTTTATCCTGTGCCATGAACGAAGTAGGATTAGGGAATTTAAATTTCTTCCCTAAACGAACATGGTTATAAAAGGTATTTCGTTCAAATTTTCCAGAAACAATACGTAAAAAGGCAATACGATCCCGGTGTTTAGGATCTAAATTTGCATGTATTTTAAATACAAAACCAGAAAATTTATCATCGTATGGATTAATCGTTTTTATATCTGTATCTCTGGATCTTGGCGTAGGAGATATCTCGATAAATGCATCTAATAATTCTTGCACACCAAAATTGTTGACTGCAGAACCAAAAAATACAGGTGCATATTCACCCGATAAATAGGTTTCTTGATCGAATGGATTGTACACTCCTGCAATCATTTCTAAATCATCCCGTAACTCTTTCGCAAAGGCATCACCAACTAATGCGTCTATCTCTTTACTGTTTACATCGGAAATAGAGACTACTTCTTTTGCAATTTTCGTTTTGTTGGCTTGAAATAAATTAACGTTTTTTTCGTAAATATTATAAACACCTTTGAATCGATCGCCCATGCCAATTGGCCAAGCTAATGGACACACTTTAATGTTTAATTTAGATTCTATTTCGTCTAAAAGTGAGAATGGATCTTGTCCCTCACGGTCCATTTTGTTTATAAAAACAATAACAGGGGTGTTTCGCATACGACAAACCTCCATCAACTTTTCGGTTTGTTGCTCCACACCATTCGCACAGTCAATCACTAAGATAACACTATCCACAGCAGTTAATGTGCGATAGGTATCTTCTGCAAAATCTTTATGTCCTGGGGTGTCTAATATGTTTACTTGCTTTCCTTTGTATTCAAAAGCCATTACAGATGTTGCAACCGAAATTCCACGTTGCTTTTCAATTTCCATGAAATCCGAAGTAGCTGTTTTTTTTATTTTATTGTTTTTTACCGCTCCAGCAGTTTGTATTGCACCACCAAATAATAATAATTT
>CANHRS010000065.1 GCA_947463445.1 Flavobacteriia bacterium
GGTAGAGCTAATGACTGGTGGACAAACCTTGATATCTGCATTGCAGTTATCGGTACAGCCAAAAGAGATTCTTCAAAAATTGATGCAGAAAAAAATCACAGCAATTGCATGGGATTACATTCAAGATGAGGATGGTTCTTATCCAGTTGTTCGTACGATGGGAGAAATTGCAGGAACAACTTCCATTACCATTGCAGCAGAATTACTTTCTAATTTCGAAACTGGTAAAGGAGTTATGTTAGGAGGTATTGCTGGTGTTCAACCTGCAGAAGTGGTTATTTTAGGTGCTGGAATTGTAGGGGAATATGCAGTAAGAGCAGCAATGGGATTAGGTGCTTCGGTACGTTTATTTGATAGTTCGTTGTCCCGTTTAAGAAGGTTACAAAATAATTTAGGGCGACGTGTATTTACATCGGTATTACAACCAAAAGTTCTAGCGAAATCGATCAAGCGTGCAGATGTTGTAATTGGTGCAGTTCGAGCTCCTTTAGGCAGAACGCCTTGTATAGTAACCGAAGAAATGATAGAGGAAATGAAACCAGGTTCTGTAATTATTGATGTAAGTATTGACCAAGGAGGATGTGTAGAAACTTCCCGTGTAACGAATCATAAAAATCCAACATTTGTGAAGCATGGTGTTGTACATTACTGCGTACCAAACATTGCTTCCCGTGTTCCTAGAACAGCATCTTTTGCATTGTCTAATATTTTTGCGCCAATTTTGTTGGAGATGGGAAATAAAGGAGGGTGTAAAGAATTAATTAAAGACGACAAAGGATTCCGCTCAGGAGTTTATATGTACAAAGGAACATTGACGAGTGAAGTATTGGGTAAAGTGTTTGATTTAAAATATAAATCTATTGAATTGTTGATGTTAGGAATGTGACTTCGAGAGCCTCAGTCACCAATTGAGTGACGAAAAGACGAGTGATGATTAAAAATGACTAATTATGATTGAATATAGAAATTATATAAAAATTAATTCTAATAAACGGTTTGGTAAACCGTGTGTTAGAGATACACGTATTTCAGTGTATGATGTGTTGTCGTGGTTATCTTCGGGAATGGATTTTAATGAAATAATAGATGATTTCCCTGAGTTAACAAAAGAAGATATAAGAGCTTGTTTAGCGTATGCTGCTGACAAAGAACATCGTTTGATGCATGCATCATGAAGCTTTTATTTGATCAAAATATTTCATACAGAATTTCGAAAAAGTTAATTGATTTTCCAATTCCTTCATTACATGTTTCAGAATGTGATTTATATGAAGTGGAAGATTTACAAATTTGGAATTATGCTCACAAAAATAATTTTGCGATAGTAACTTTTGATTCAGATTTTTATGATTTAGCCATTTTACAAGGTCATCCACCAAAAGTAATATGGTTGCGAACAGGGAATATACCCACGAATCAATTGGTTGAATTATTGATAAGAAATCAAGAATTGATAGTTGATTTTTTAACTGCACCAACATATAGTATCATGTCTTGTCTTGAGATTGGAAAATAAAAAGAAGCTGCTCAAAATAGAACAACTTCTTTAAATTACAACGAAGAATTTGAATTTTTCTCTTTTTTCTTAGCGTCTTTCGCCGCTCTTTTTTCTTTCAATGTTTTTTCTGCTACTTTTTTACCTTTTTCTTTTACTCCTTTTTCTCCAGCCATCTTATTTGGTGTTAATTTCTAATGCGGTAAGGTACACTTTAAAATACCTTTGTCAACCAATCTAAATAAAAGTTATACAATCCCAAAACCAAATCGAAGTACACACGAAACACAGAGTCTCGAAGCGACAAGCAGTTTTTGGTTACTTTTTGCTGTTCCAAAAAGTAACAACATTTTCTTTAAATCCCTTCCTTCACTCAAAAAATCTCCTTAAATTCGCGTAATAAATTTGAAATAAACAAAATAAGTATACCATGGTTTTTGATTTAGACATGATCAAAAAGGTTTACGCGAAATTCCCAGAGCGTATCGACGCTGCAAGAAAAGTAGTAAACAAACCTTTAACACTTTCAGAAAAAATTCTTTATGCTCACTTGTGGGATGGAAACGCTACAACTGCTTTCGAAAGAGGGAAGTCGTATGTTGATTTCGCACCAGACAGAGTTGCTATGCAAGATGCTACTGCTCAAATGGCATTGTTACAATTCATGCAAGCAGGTAAAAAGCAAGTTGCTGTTCCTTCTACAGTGCATGCGGATCACTTAATCCAAGCGAAAGTTGGAGCTACAAAAGATTTACAAGATTCTTTAAATCAAAACAACGAAGTATTTACATTCCTTTCTTCAATTTCTAGTAAATACGGAATTGGCTTCTGGAAACCAGGAGCAGGTATCATTCACCAAGTAGTATTGGAAAATTATGCATTTCCTGGAGGAATGATGATCGGTACGGATTCTCATACTGTAAATGCTGGTGGACTAGGAATGGTGGCTATCGGTGTTGGTGGTGCGGATGCAGTGGATGTAATGGCTGGTATGGCTTGGGAGTTGAAATTCCCTAAACTTATCGGAGTTAAATTAACGGGTAAATTAAACGGATGGACTTCTGCAAAAGACGTTATCCTTAAAGTTGCGGATATCTTAACTGTAAAAGGTGGTACTGGTGCTATCGTTGAATATTTCGGTGAAGGTGCTATTTCTTTATCTTGTACTGGAAAAGGGACTATCTGTAATATGGGTGCTGAAATAGGAGCTACGACTTCTACATTCGGATATGATGATTCAATGCGTCGTTACTTAGCGGCTACTGGTCGTCAAGAAGTAGTAGATGCTGCAGATAAAATTGCGGATTACTTAACTGGAGATAAAGAAGTGTATGATAATCCAGAAGCTTATTTTGACCAAGTTATTACTATCGATTTAAATACATTAGAACCATATGTAAATGGTCCTTTTACGCCAGATAGAGGTACACCAATTTCGCAATTGAAAGCGGAAGCGGAAGCAAACGGATGGCCTTTAAAAGTAGAGTGGGGATTAATCGGTTCTTGTACAAACTCTTCGTATGAAGATATCGCACGCGCTGCATCCATCGTAGAACAAGCAGTTGAGAATGGTTTAGTTTCTAAAGCAGAATTTGGAATCAACCCAGGATCTGAGCAAGTACGTTACACCATCGCGCGTGATGGTTTCATCGATACATTTGAAAAATTAGGAACGAAAGTATTTACAAATGCTTGTGGTCCATGTATCGGTCAATGGGATCGTACAGGTGCTGAAAAAGGAGAAAAAAACACCATTATTCACTCGTTCAACCGTAACTTCTCGAAAAGAGCAGATGGTAACCCAAATACACACGCATTCGTTGCTTCTCCAGAAATGGTTGCAGCTTTAGCAATTGCTGGTGATTTAGGATTCAACCCACTAACAGATACATTAACAAATGACAAAGGGGAACAAGTAAAGTTAAACGCTCCAACTGGTGACGAATTACCGAAAAGAGGATTTGCAGTAGAAGACGCAGGTTACCAAGCACCTGCTGAAGATGGTTCTGCGATTGAAGTAGCAGTTGCTTCGGATTCTTCACGTTTACAATTGTTAGAGAACTTCCCAATTTGGGATGAGAAAAACATAACTGGTGCTAAATTGTTAATCAAAGCACAAGGTAAATGTACTACGGATCATATCTCTATGGCTGGTCCATGGTTGAAATACCGTGGTCACTTAGATAATATCTCCAACAACATGTTAATCGGTGCTGTAAATGCATTCTCTGGTGAGGCTAATAAAGTGAAAAACCAATTGACAGGTGAATTTGGTGAAGTTCCTGCAGTACAAAGAGCATACAAAGCTGCTGGTGTTCCTTCCATCGTTGTGGGTGACCATAATTATGGTGAAGGATCTTCTAGAGAGCACGCTGCAATGGAACCACGTCATTTAGGTGTTCGTGCAGTAATCGTTAAATCTTTCGCACGTATCCACGAAACGAACTTGAAAAAACAAGGGATGTTAGGTTTGACGTTTGCTAACGAGGCTGATTACGATAAAATCCAACAAGATGATACGTTCAACTTTGTAGATTTAGTGGATTTTGCTCCAGGAAAACCATTGACTTTAGAAATTAACCACGCAGATGGTTCTAAAGAAAATATCTCTTTGAATCATACATACAACGATTCTCAAATTGATTGGTTCAAAGCTGGTTCAGCATTAAACTTAATCAAATTACAAGAAGCGTAATTTTTTGATACATTTTTAATGGAAGGTTCAGGCGGAAGTCTGGACCTTTTTTGTTTCTAATAAGACAACAGGTCTCTAAATGCAACTTAATAAATCTTCAATTACACCTTAATTTCTAAACTTCTTACTGGTCAAAATGGTTTAAACCCCGAATTTCCCTAACTTTAACTTCAAATTCTAAAGCAATGGAAGAAATAAGAAACAAAGTACAAGAAAGTGGTTTAATTTCAATGGATTTGGCAGACTTCAAGCCAGATGCATCCCTAATTCTTTCGTTAGACATTGCAGATCAATTGTGGCAGGGACTAGTGTTAAAAGAAAAAGATTTTAGAGATTTTATCTCAACACACGATTGGTCGCTATACAAAAGTAAATTTGTGTTTATTCATTGTTCTGTGGATGCAATTGTTCCAACTTGGGCATATATGTTAGTCGCTTCAAAATTGTTGGGTGTCGCTAAAATGGCATTAGTAGGTTCTCGCGAAGATTTAGAAAAACAAATGATTACATTAAATATTCTTTCGTTGGATGTTAGAAATTACATCGATGGTAGAATTATCATTAAAGGATGTTCGGATATTACTTCTCCTGCATTTGCAATGACGACCTTGATACAAAAACTTCAGCCGATTGCGAAGTCAATTATGTATGGCGAACCATGTTCTACCGTACCGGTTTACAAACGCAAAAATTAATTTGGGATACATCCAAAGCTTAACCCTTTTTTTCTTATTACAGCGATTAAATTCGGCAGTAATTCTTTTTGACGTTGGGTAAATTTTGGATTGTCATGCATCACTAGAATATCTCCACCAACTATTTGTTTTTCTGCTTTGATGAGTATTTCTGATATACTAACTCGTGCATCAAAATCATACGATAACCAACTCCATACAATAACTTTATATTGTCTTGCGATCTTTCTAGCACGTAAAGAAGACAATCTTCCGTAGGGAGGACGAAATAGGTTAGAAGGGATATATATAGCTGCTTCTTGTATACTCTTTTGATATTCTTGAAAAGAAGTTTTATGCGACTTCGTATGATACATCGTGTGGTTACCTACTTGGTGGCCTTCTTGAAGGATACGTTGAAAAATTTCAGGATAGCGTTTTACATTCTCACCGACACAAAAAAAACACGCTTTAATATTTTGTGCTTTTAAATAATCCAGTACCCATGGTGTAATGTCTGGATGAGGTCCATCGTCAAACGTTAAGTACACCTCATTGGCATTCAAAGAAAAAACCCAAGTACGTTTGAAAAAGATTTTTCTTACGAAACTTGGGGTTTTAAAGATTCTCATTTATGTGACTTCTAAAAATTGCTTTTTTTTCGTTCAACTGCGAATTTTAAATTAGCTACGCTGATACTTCGTGTTCTCATTTACGGATGTAATCCCGATAGTTATCGGGAGCAGGTTTAAATTTCTTGTTTGCCTCAAAAAATCTAATTTTTAGAAGCACTTATGTTTAGCATGTGTGAATTTAATTTGTTAGTTCGAGGCGATTGAATTGTTGTTGAACGAGTTTACTAAAGTAAATGAGTGAAACAACGACGAAAATCAACGATGAAATAGCGAATTAAATTTATACATTATTGTGCTTGCATCAATTGTTGTATCTGCTCCGGAGTCAACTGCTGCCCACCTTGTGCAGCCCCTTGCGGAGCAGCCAACTGAGGACGTGCTAAATAACCAAATTTAATAGCTACAGACTCTAAATGTGCTTTTAACTCACTTACTTCTGCACTTGCATAACCTTCATTGCGTAAATCAGAACAGATTCGAGGTATAACTACCTTGTACAATTTGTTAATTCTATTTTTTATACGTTTTGAAATAGCACTAGAAGCATTACCAACTTCACTATCAGCAGTAAATGTAGCTACGACCATGTAATTATTAAGTGCGGATACAAAATCCTCTTTATTTCGCATCGCAAATCGTGCTTCACTATACTCAAAGTAATTTAAAATACTTTCGATTTGTGTAGCAACTTCAGAAGCTACTTGTTCGCCACGTTTTTTGTCACCAGCACGGAATAATACACCAACATAATCATGTAATGTACCATCTGTATACGCTGCATAACTCATGCCTGGTCCAACTTCATAATTCTCGCGACTCGGTGTAGGTTCGCCATAATCAATGACATTTCCAATTGGCATAACTTCCAGAGAACGATTGATAAGTTGGATAGCGAATTTTTTATTATTGACAATTTTCTTCGCCGCACCATCTAAAATTTCTTGTAAAGAATCTGCAGATTGTTTTCTACCTGCTTGACGTAACATAGAAATTTGAGCTGGATAGATAGACTGGTTAGATTTTAATTCTTCCGACTCACGTAAATATGCGTCTGCTAAACGAGAGAAATGATCCCTGTATTGAGATGTATGTCTACGGGTATAATAATCGGATAAAACGCCTTTTTTGTTCATTAAACCAAAGTTGTAAACTTTCGTTAGGTTTGCTAACATTTTCTCCTTATCTAATGGATCATTATCGCGTAATGGGGTGAATTCATACGCAATACCATTTTGTTTTACAAAACCATTTGTATATAAAGCGATAGATACATCAGAACCTCCTGGGGAAGAAAAGTAAATTGGTCTTTTCCAATCATTATTCGCAATTATATCTAACATCATTACTTGTTCACGAGTTAGCGCCTGTTGGTCCATACGGAAACGAATTTCGTTTGGTAAGTATTTCGCTTTTTCCTTGCTAAGAATACCAGATGCAATCACGTTTTGTTTGTTTACTGGAACAATAAATCCTTTAGAAGGGAAAACTCGTAGTTTACTACCTTGGTTATTTAATTGATTATTATCATCGCGCACAAATTCCATAGCTACATCAATAGGTAAATAATCCCAATTTGCTTCCCATGCTTTTAATCCTTCGTTAAATTGTTGCATTTGTTCTTGAGGAGCTTGAATCATGCCATTAGAATAAGCCATCAATAACTCTAGAGCTGCACCCATCATTTCTTCTACATTTTTGTAGCTTGGTTTTGCAACAGGTGAATTGAACACAGTTTTAATTTCATCAATACGTGCTTGTAATGAAGGATCTTTCACTTGAACACCATTAACAACTGCAGCATTGTTTGCTTGGAATTGTTGGAAGGCTTGCTCAAACGCTGCTTTATTGTATTTAATTTTAGTAGAATAGATTTTAGATAGTGTTTCTTTAGAAATTCCCATATTCATCATGTCTAACATAGACAAGAAATACACCTGATCTGTATTACCAGCATACATTAGGATTTGATCTTCTCTAAATTTTATTGGAAGTGGATCTGAATCATATGCTTTCATTTTCATTTGATCCGTATACCAATCTGTTTGCATTAACGAAAGGTTACATACACGAATATCGGTACGTTTTTCTTCTACCTCTTGTAAATACCACAATGGGAAGGTATCATTATCTCCATTGGTAAATAAAATAGCATTTTTCCCACAAGATTCTAAATAATTATATGCTAAATCTCGCGCTGAAGTTTTGTCGCTACGGTCATGGTCATCCCATCCCTCGACTGCCATGATTAATGGTGCGCTTATGGTTAATAGAATAGCTACTAACGCACCTTGTATTTCATTTTTAGATTTTTTCCCAAGGAGGTGGGGTATAAATGCTAATGCGACACCAATTACAGCAATATAAATCCAAGATAATTTCGCTGTGTGTGCTTCGTCCCCCATATCAATTAATCCAAAGAATACTAAGCCTCCTAATACGATAAATCCAATTTTCTTGAAAAGCTCTTTAGAGATTCCTTTTGAAAATTCAAACAAAGCAAATACCGATAGTCCTATCCACATAGAGAATGCATAAAAGGACCCAGCATAGGCATAGTCACGCTCCCTTGGTTCAAATGGCTTTTGATTCAAGAAGATAACAATCGCTAATCCAGTAAAAATAAACGTTAACAATACTACAAATGCATCTTTAGGTGCTTTGTAGAAATGGAAACACATTCCAATCACTGCAAGTATTAGAGGGAAAAAGAAGAATTTATTATTCGATTCATTACCAGATGTGTACAGTGGTGCGTTAACTCCGTTTTCTCCGATATGCATTTTATCAATCGAACTAAACCCACTGATCCAGTTTCCACGCATGGCATCACCATTTCCTTGAATATCGTTTTGACGACCTGCGAAATTCCACATGAAATATCTCCAGTACATCCAATTTATTTGGTAACGAGCAAAGAAGGTTAAATTTTCTCCAAACGTTGGTAGGCGTAGACCATCGGTACCAATTTCAGCACCTTCCACATTTTCTTTTGGATCATAGCGCGACCAACTTTTGTAAGCGTCGGACTTAGTAGCATCACCTGTCCAATACATACGAGGAAAGAATGTATTTTGTAAATAGGTAGGTTCTTGTTGTTTACGATATTCTTCGTTGGTAACAAAATATTTCTCAATTACTTCGTAGCCTACACCTTGTTTTTTAGCGAATTGATCTGCATGTGATTTATCTTTGAATGCTTTTAAATCAACGTCACCTCGTGTAACTACAAAACGGCGTGCATAAAAAGCGGAACGGTCTTTCCAAGTCGTTCTATCTTCATTCATTACGGAATTGTAATATGGTCCATAAAGTACAGGCCAACTTCCATATTGTTCACGCTTTAAGTAGGAGTGAAGTGTAACCAAGTTTTCAGGGTCATTTTCATCCAAAGGTGTATTTGCGTTGGATCGAATCACGATGGTAGCAAATGAACCATACCCGATTAAGAAAACGATAAATCCTAAAGCAGCTGCATTTAAAACTGGCTTGTCGTTTTTCTTTGACCAACGTACTAAAAATACAGATCCTATAATTAATAATAAAAAGAAAAATAAACTTCCAATGTAAAAAGGCATCCCTAAAGAATTTACAAATGCGATTTCAAATTTAGAAGCCAAAGAAATTGTTCCAGGGATGATTCCTTCTTGAATAAATCCTAAGGTAAATACTGCAATGATTCCGGTAATAAAGAAACCTTTTAAGGTTACATCTTTCGATTGGTTAAAATAAACAACATAGGCAATTGCAGGAATAACAAGTAAACCAAGTAAGTGGACCCCAATTGCCAAGCCGAACAAGAAAAGGATTAAAATCATCCAACGTAATGGACTTGCGGACATTTGTAATTCACCATGCTTAATGGATTCTGTTTCTTCATCCCATTTTAATATCGCCCAAAAAATGATAGCAGTAAACAAGGATGACATCGCATATACCTCACCCTCAACGGCAGAGAACCAGAAAGAATCCGTAAATGTATATGCCATCGCTCCAATAAATCCACTACCTAATATCGCGATTTGTTCCCCACGAGATAAAGTACGTTTTGTTTTTAAGGCCATTTTTTTTGCCAACATGGTAATAGACCAAAACATAAATAATATCGTTCCGGAACTAGAAAGTCCAGACATACGATTAATCCACATCGCTACATCTTCTTTTGCAGCGAAGAAAGAGAACAATCTTCCCAATAACATAAATAATGGTGCGCCTGGAGGGTGACCCACTTCTAGTTTATATGCCGCGGTAATATACTCGCCACAGTCCCATAAACTTACTGTACTTTCGATAGTGATAAAATAGACGATTGTTGCTATTAAAAAAACAAACCAACCTAAATAAATGTTACTTTTTTTGTAATCCATTGTAATTTCTTTTGATATGAACTTCATTCTCTTTTTTGAGAACGACGAAATTAACAAAAATCTGCTAGAAATTTTCGATATTTTACGAATATTCATCTAAAATAGACTACTGTACCTTGTTTGTTTTGCTGATGTTACTAATTAATTAAATATTCATAAACAGCTATTTATCATAGGACGATTCAAAATAGAATATTTTTTTTGAAATTTTTATTGTCTAAATAAATTTTCTACCTATATTTGCACTCAGTTACTGGCCTATGGTGTAACTGGCAACACGTCGGTTTTTGGTTCCGAAGAGTCTAGGTTCGAGCCCTAGTAGGCCAACAAAAGCTTCACAGAAATGTGAGGCTTTTTTGTTGAATAACAATTTGTTGCGAAGTTGTTTTGTAATCTCAAATGGATCATGACCAAAAGTTGGGAACCACACATAAATTGGACATAATCTATAAAGAAAAAAGGATCATTACCAGCATGGGTAATAATCCTTTTCTAATACACTATGTTTTTGAATCTAGATTATTGGGGCACTTTATTATTCCAATACAATCTGTTTCGTTTGTACACTTTCATTATTCGCATCCACTACGTGTAATACATATACTCCAGCTTTTCCAAATGCTTTCAATGAAATTTCGGTTTTAGCAGTCGGTAAAATCGCGTTGTACACTTCTTTTCCTTGTACGTCCACAATTTTCACTGTTTTTCCTTGCGCGTTATGGATAGTAATCACATCTTTTGTAGGATTTGGATATACCACCATCGCGTCGTTTTGGTGGATAGCAATACTTGCTGCGGTACCATACGCCAATGCTTTTTCTTGCGTATTTGCTACGATATCCATTGTTCCTTGTACGTTTTCATTCGTTATAATTGGAATTACCAAGAAAGGTTCGTTTTCTGTGAATGGTGTTGTGGAAGCAAGTCCAACGTTGTAGGTAGTTGCAGATATATTCGTTGCTACCATCGCGTTTTTATCTTTCACCTCTGGTTGACCAAATGCATTGAAATTATCTTTCATAAATACATTGAAGGCACATAAAGTACCTGTAGCTCTAAATACCAATTGATTTCCTTCTTGAGTTACAGTAATGTTTGCTACAGGAGCTTCACCACCACGTTTTTTCGCATTGGCAGGGAACGTGGTAATTAGTTTCGCTGAATGTTGTAAAATCAAAGAAGCATCATTTGCTGTTACATTTCCAACGGTATCCACATTCGCTACTACGATTCTCCAGTTCGACCAAGGCAAAGCATCCATAGTTGGTAGCGGATTTAATCCTACAGAATACTGTAATGCTAAGGCTGCATCGTATGCTTGTACTAACTTGTTGGTATCAATGTCACCGAAAAGAGTTGGTAGTACAGTAAAACTTGCATTTTGTGTTGGTGTTGCAATCACATTATTACCGGCTAAATCTTTCCCAGTTACAAGTGTTACTTGTACTGCGCCATTTCCTTTTTCAACCACCCACCAGTAGGTATAAGTCGTATCATTCACTTTCGTTAAATTAGAATTAGCTAAGGTATTTTGCCCAGATAAATTGAATTGCGGTATTGGAGTAACTGCCATTTTTTCGCTATACTTCACGGTGATTAATAACGAATCTCCTTTGCGTACTGGATTTTGCGAATAGTGGATACGAGCCGATGGTGGTGTTACATCTAGCGTGTTAACCGTGTCACTTTTTAGGCTCGTTACTGCAGTGGTGTTGTATAAGAAATTACTTAAACTGAAGATACCTGGACCAAGGGTTTTATTGGCTTTAAATGTTAATTTCACCAAACTTCCAGCGCCATTTAACGCAGTTTGTGTCATGTAACTAATGTTTAGTTTTCCATTTTTAGTGCTATTGACCGCTACCTTACCTGCAGGGTTTAATGTACCGGTAAGATTGTTGCTTACAAATGTGTAGCGCGTAGTATCATAACTAAGATCTGTTTGAAATGCGATCACATTGTCGGCAGTATTTAATGCCTCAGTACTGATAGATACTTCTACATTTTCATTTTCATTTACGGAAGCAGGTGCGTCGACGAAGACTTTGGTGGAAGCTAATGGAGAAGCTGGAGTTCCAGAATATAATGCATTGATTTCCTGTTGAGAAAGTGCGCGGTTCCAAAAGCAGAAATCATCTAATTTTCCATTATAAAACGCAAAAAGTCCTGAACTTTGAGTGCTCGCGCAACCAAATAATTTCTTACCTGTCGAATTACCGGAAACAACGATTGAAAAATTTAAGGAGCTAAAGGCAATTGTTGTAGAAGAAATTAACATATTGTCAATGTATACAGCTAAAGTTGCCCCATTGTAAATCTCAATTACGTTGTGCCAATTTCCAACTGTTATCTTTCCACTAGGCGTAGTCAATCCATAATAATCAGACACATTTTCTCCACCAATATATATTTCCCCTGAAGGATTAATACCGTTCCAATGACTTCTCCAATAAGAACTTTGACCCCATATTTGAATGTCTGATGTTGGTATTTTAGATAAATTTATCCAATATGAAACTGTAAAGGAACCTACATTCTGATTTCCTTGCAAAAATGGTTGAGATAATTCTATGAAATTATCAGTGCCATTAAAACTATAAGCCTTATTTGCTTCACCATTTCTATCTGCTGATAATGTTGCCCCATTTACGGTGCCATTATTGCCATTCCCACTTTCATCATTCGCATTCCCATTAAAAGGCCAGTAACCAACTAAACCATCTTTTGGTACGTAGGAAGGTATGTTTTGTGCAAAACTCATTGTAGTTAGAAACAAAAAGAATGCGGTAAAAATTTTTGTGTGCATAATGTATATTTTTTTAAACTGAATATTTTAAAATATAAATAAAAAATTACGTAATAAAACTAAAATAAATTAAATTTAAACAAAAGACTTTCAAGTTATAACCGATTAATTTTGTGTTATGAAAAAGAAGGTCGGAGAACGAATTCGAGTTGCTAGAGTTACAAAAGGTTTAAGCCAACAAAATATGGCTGACGAACTAGGGTTAACCGTCGCTTCTTATTCAAACATCGAAAGAGGTGTTACAGATATTACCATAACCCGACTTTTTGAAATTGCACGGATACTGCAGGTGAAAATTGAAAATATACTGGATTTAGTAAATTCCTCCCAAAACGTAAAAGATACAGGACTTCCATATCTTGTTAAAAATGAAATTGATCTAGTGGAAATCAGAAAAATATTAGCAGATCTTCAAGAGGAAGTCAAACGATTAAAAGGATAAGGCTATTTGTTTTCGAGGTTGCTACTCTTCAAACTTCATTCCGAAATAGGAAATTGCTACAAATACGAAACTTTATCCAATAAAAACTCTCGAATTCTTCCTTAACTCGTCACTCGTCACTCGTCGCTCATATCCCGTCACTCATCTTTTACTTCTCAATTTCAATC
Organism: Flavobacteriia bacterium; assembly: GCA_947463445.1. Classification (GTDB taxonomy): domain Bacteria; phylum Bacteroidota; class Bacteroidia; order Flavobacteriales_D; family Crocinitomicaceae; genus CANHVK01. The sequence continues at coordinate 13,279 of CANHRS010000065.1, forward strand.
TTATGATTATCAAAATCCACCTCCTCATCGTAGATATCAAAGAATGGTTCTTTGAAGGATTTAGTAGTTACTTTTCGTTCAAGGGATAAAAGCAACGATGGCAGGATAATTAAGTTGGTTATCATCCCAACTAAAATAGTAATGGATACCAATAAACCTAAGCCTTTTGTTCCGCCAAATTGGGAGAACACAAACATGATAAATCCGAAAAATAAGATCACAGAGGTATAGAAAATACCAAGACCAGTTTCACGTACAGATATTAAAATGGATTGTTTGATATCCCACGTATGTAATTTTAATTCCTGACGGTATTTTGCTAGGAAAAGAATTGCGTTATCTACCGTAATTCCTAAGGCAATACCGAATACCAATA
>CANHRS010000066.1 GCA_947463445.1 Flavobacteriia bacterium
ACTTGCACATGCTGTTTTAACATCTTTACCTGTTTTTACTGAATTAATTGTCAAATCCAATGTAACGATAGAATCACATCCGTTTTTAGTAACCAATGTATAAGTAGCGGTATTAGTAGATGCTGTATATGTTTTTCCATCAATCCAGGTGTAACTTCCACAGGCTGTTTTAACATCTTTTCCTGTTTTAAAAGTGTTTATTGTCAAATTCAACGTAACAATAGAATCACATCCGTTTTTACCAACCATTTTGTAAGTCGCAGTATTATTGGAAGCTATATAGTTTTTTCCATCAATCCAGGTATAACTTTTACAAGCTGATTGTACATCTATACCTGTTTTAAAAGTGTTTATTGTCAAATTCAACGTAACAATAGAATCACATCCGTTTTTAGCAACTAATTTGTAAGTCGCAGTATTATTGGAAGTTGTATAGGTTTTTCCATCGATCCACGTATAACTTGCACATGCTGTTTTAACATCTTTACCTGTTTTTACTGAATTAATTGTCAAATTCAACGTAACGATAGAGTCATAGCCATTTTTAGTAACTAATCTATAAGTAGCGTTATTATTAGAGGTTGTGTAGGTTTTACCATCTATCCATGTGTAACTAGTACATGCAGTTTGAACATCTATTCCTTTTTTTACAGGGTTTATTGTTAAGTTTAAAGTAACGATAGAATCACAACCGCCTTTTGTTATAGTTTGGTATATATATGTTCCACTTTGTGTGTAAGTAGATCCATTCCACGTAAAACTGTCAGATTTTGTTTCTGTAATTGTTGTATAAACTGGTCCCGAATTACACGTACTAGCAACAACAATTTGTTTTGTAATAGAAGCCGTATTTCCACATCCACCAATTGCATCTAGCGTTATATCATAAGTACCAGGTGTTGCATAAGTTATAGATTCCTTGTAATAGCTTAATTTAGATTTATTTGCGCCAGTTAAATTCCAATTATACGCATACGCATTTGTAGATGAAGAAGCGTCAATTTCTACACTTGTATTTGTTTTAGTAGGAGTAGAATTGATTACAAAATTTGGCGAAGGGAGTATCGAAACTAGAGGAGAAACACTTAAATGTATTTTTAATGAACTCCAACATTTTTCATAGGTACACCAAGAATTGTTTGAGGAGATTTTCATGAATGCAGTATTCGTAGTTACACCTGTTGTCTGGGTAGTATATAATCCTACGGAATCTCCAGCAACATTTGTAGTTTCAAAACCAATATAAAACAAACCATTTACAGCAATTGGGCTATCAAACATAACTTTTGATGAAACACCATTCAATACATCATTTTTAATGTCCGAAATCTTAATATTTTTACTCGATAAAATGGTGCCAGGTAAACCACTATTATTTTGATATACACAAACTTTAATTGTACTTGTGGTATTGTTCGTCTCAGCTCTGGCAAAATCCAAAAGGATGCCACTAATATGTGTAAAATTCGAAGGTATTGTATATTGCTCCGCGAAACCATTTAAACCATTAATATGTCCAGCCAATGACCCTCCTCCTTTAATTCGAACATATGTTTTTTTCTCTGTAGCCAAAAAATTAGTCATGGTATCACAAACCTGTTTACCCAAAGCAGGATTAACGATTATGAAATCAGTTTTTGTAATTGTATTTGCTCCTTTGGAATTTGTAGAAGTAAGCGTAATCGTATATTTACCTGGTGTAGAAAAACTTAATTCAGGAAATTTAGACGTATTTGTAGTTCCATTTACAAATGTTGCATTATTAGGTGAAATAGTCCAAGACCAATTATGTGGATAGTTTGTGGATTCATCAACTAAATTAATTACTTGTCCAACACTCGAGTAATTAGTGGATGCACTAAACGCTGCTAAAGGAACCTGACTTACTTTTGGTCTAATACCAATAACTGCTTCTTGATTTGAAGAATAATTACCACTGCCTCCACCTGTACCTGTTCCATTAGGCACAAGGTTTGAGATGGTAAAATAACCATTAAATTGACCTGACCATCCCCAATCAATATGAAAAAAATCATTCATATCATACCCATCAAAAACAAAACAATGTCCTGACTTCCCTGTGCCGTCATTTCCACAATACACTATCACTCTTCCTTGATTTAACTCAGTTTTAAGTTTATCTTGCCATGCTTGATCTGTAAAGTCGCGTTTGAAAATACTCGAGATAGAAGTGTTATCATATTTAAAATAATCTATTAAGGAAAGATGAAGGTTTGCATATTTTGCATATTTTGAATCATATGTAGCCCATGCTCCACTTCCATCTGGACCATAATTCATATCTATGGAAACACCACAATGATACATCAATCGAGCGATTTCAATATTTGAAGAAGTAGCCTTATTAGGCATGGCTCCCCAATTGTATGTAGTATTTCCAAAATTTGCTTTTAACAAACCATACGTAGCATGCGTATAGGAAGTTGAACCTACCCCAGTAGTTGGATAGCCCCAATACTTCATTGTTTGTGCCATTGCTGTTGCCACGCAACCAACAGGAACCCGTTTTTTAGCTGTATTATCATAAGGACAAGAATCATTATAAAATGTACCTTGATCCCACGTTGTTTTTAGTAATGGCTTCACTGCTGTTGTACCTCTTTTAATAGCGATTTGATTCGAAGAAATCATTTCCCATTGTTGTCTTTGTATTGTATTTTGAAAATTCGATTCCACTGCAAACGCAATTTGTTTTTCATATTCCGATAACCAATAGGCAACTTGGGGAGAAAGATTAGTTTCATCAAAATTGGACTCCAAAGAGTATCCTAAAATTGGCTTGATATTATCATCCCCAGAAACAACTATAAAACCATTTCCCTCAACTTGGTTAAAAACATAAAATAAAGGAGATGATGCTGCACGTTTAACAGATGTTTGTTTAGGGGTATAAACTAATTTAACAAAATCCCCTGAACGTTTTAGAGGTTGATTCGTTAAATGACGTAAATAATTTGTAGCTACTATTTTCGCTTTTTCTACTGGTACCTCAGTAGCAAAAGATACAATACTAGTAACAAATAAAAAAATAATAAAACTGTATTTAAAAAACTTTTTAGTTAAATTTTCCATAATTAATAATTGTATGTAAAATCATAAATGTAATTATAATAATAGTTATACAGTACGTTTACATTCAGTTTTTGAAAAACTTAAACTTATTTAAAGTCTATATTCACTATTTTTGGAATTCCCATATAAAGAAGTACATAAAATAATCTATTAAGAAAAGAAAATGTACTTTAAATCAAGTTAGAAGCACAGGTAATTAAGTCGTGTGGATAGGGTATAGAATAATTTATTAATCAGTCTTTTATTCTATCGGTATATTGAAGTTAGGTAATGTATACAAAATAAGTATAAAACCTTCCCAACATAGCAGGTAAATAAATGAATAAGCACAAAAAAAGCGAGGACATTTCTGAACTCGCTCAAGGCATATAATTGAATGGTTATTAATCCTTTGGAAACATTAATACGAAATCAGTTCTACGATTTATTTGATGTAAATCATCTGGGCAATCAACATTATCTCCACATTCATTTAATAATTGTGTTTCACCATAATTATTCATAACCATTCTAGCTGTTTTCAAATTTTTACCTCTCAAGTAATTAAAACAACTTAAACTTCTTTGCGCGGATAGATTCATATTGTATTCCTCTCTTCCTCTAGCATCTGTATGCGAATTAATTTCAACAAGAAATTTAGGGTTTTCTTTTAAGAACTTATAAAGTATCGTAAGCTGAGTTTTACCAGCAGCACTTAAATTATGTTTGTCATATTCGTATAATACATTATCTAAACGAACCATAATATATGGTGACGTTTTTCTGATCTTTACTTCAATAGGTAAAATACTCTTAGAAGATGTGATATAATCAAACATAATTGGATCATATCCTATCAATTCAGTCGTAACAACAAATTTACGATTAATAGGTAACGTTGTTTTAACAAGACCATTAACATCCGAATTTGAAACAATAATTTTACTCGTCGATTTGTCCTTAAATTCGACATGTACATCGCTTAAAACCAGCCCTGTCTCTTTATCTTTAACAATAACATGTTCTAATTCTTGTCCAAAAGAAGTAGATAAAATAACTAAAAATAAGAAATGTACTATATGTTTCATTTTACTATATTAATTAAAAAAGAGGTTGATTTAAACATATGTTTAACCCAACCCCCTTTGGAAATGATAAAAAATTAATTATTTTTTAAATTTTAAAAGCTTAGAAATAAGGTCTTTTAAACCATTACGCTTAACTTCAACTCCTTTAGATGCAGAAACTGGTTTACTGATAGTTTTATTTCCTGTACCAATATTTAACACTTTCTCGTATACGTCTACTAAAGAAGATTTATTTGTAGTTACTGTTAATAACGATAATGCCTCGCTAGATTTACAATCTCCACAAGTAGAATTGATTTTGTATACTTTTTGCTCTTCAGAAGATAAAACACCATCAACTTTAGATAATTTTTTCAAATCTTCTACTTTTTTATCAAAATCAGTAACAGCATCAGATTTATCTACTGTTTTATAGTAACCAGCATATCCATGAACAGTTGCATCAAAAAATCCTCCTCTTTCTGTTACACTATAAATAGGTGAGATTAAAACATCGATTTGATTTTCTACAATTGCGTTGAAGTAAGCTTCATCCATGGATGATTGTTTATTTCTCCAGTGATTTTTTGTAGATTGAGCTCTTAATCTTTTAGAAAAATCTGGAGTAACAGCAACATCTACTTGCAATTTAGCATTTACAGGACTTGTTTGCGCAACTTCTACATTTCTGTAAGAGTGGTAATAACGTGCACAAGAACTTAAAGAAGCTGCAACTGCAACAACTAACATTGATTTTTTAACTAAATTATTCATATATAAAATTTAAAAAATAACGCTTACTCTTTGGTTTTTCAGCATCCACCATTTCTTTATTTATTTTTTCTTTGAAAATTTAATGTATTTACCATCGTCATATACATCATAAATTCCGCTATTTATCAATTCATCTATCACTTTTTCTTCGCGCGATGTCTCACTGTACATATTTTTCACTTCAACTTGTTTAGGAGTTTTTTCGACAACCTTAGGTAATTGTGAGGACTTTTGTTTAGTAATTGATTTATGGTTATCATTTAATTGAATAAATGGTGCATTTACAAGCTCTCTAACCGCTTTTAATTTAGCTGAGTCCACAACATTCTTAACAATTAATTTTTCGTTTTTAGCTGGTACAACTACTTTTTGTTCTACAGTTTTTTTTGTTTCAGTAGTGATTTCCTTATTAACTAATTTAACTGTTGATTGAGAATTGGTAGACTTAATATTTTGTTGGTCAGTAGTAGTTTTTTTTGCTGATGTTTGTACCAATTCTATTTTTTTATTTTCTGTTGTAGGTGACAAATTACTTACAGCTTGTTTTCTACCTGCTTTTTCTTCAAATTTATCTTCTGCAGATTCAGAAAACTTACTATCTAATGCAACTTCTTGAGAGGAAAAGCTTCTATCAGATTGATCTAAGGGAATTTGATTTGCATTGATTCCTTTATTATCTGCTGAATGATCTGCGGATTTTGATGACAATTGCTCTTCTAAACTTAAAGATATCTGCTTAGTTAGTTCTTCTGGATTATTTTTAAAATACTTTTGATCTGCGATAAACTGATAATTTACTAAATCATATTTTTTCACGTCAGAAGTAACGTCTTGAATTTTGTCTAAGGAAGGCTCCTCATTTATGTTTTGTGCGTTACCTGCAAAAGAAAGAAAAACAGACAAAACTAGTATAATATATAAACGATGTATCATATGATTAAGATGTTAGTGATATAAATAACCAGAATTTCTATTTTATGGATTTTGACTTTTCGTATCGATCAATGAAAGACTCTAACGATGAATTCACAGTAATCGTTTTTGAGTTTTCTTTAAAATCTTTACTTGATAAATCATTTAATATAGTATTAATATCTTCTTCCCTTTCTGCCATAGGTTTAGTATTTAAAGCAAGAAAATCGATAAAGTCATTCAGATACTCATCAAACTTAATTGCATTTGCATGATTTTCCGGCAAAACATTTTTATAGTAACCAGCAAAACCAACCACTTTAGCCTCTATAAGCCCCCCAAAAAAGAATAAAATTCTTCCTCGTTTTTTAATTGTATAAATAGGATCTACTAGTACATCAATTTGGTTATCCACTATGGCATTAAAATATGCTTCGTCCTTTGCTAAATTAATATCTTTATGTCTTTTGTTAGATGTAGCGGTGATAACTTTGAATTCAGTTCCTAAATCTATATCGGCTACAAAATTATGAGCAACAACATCTACTTGTTTAATTTCTATGGCACGATGGGTTATATCTAATGCATCTTCTTGCGCGTAGAGCCCTAGAGACATTATCGTTATAAAAATAAATAAATTAATTTTCAGCATGTTATATTTATATTGTGTTTAAATATAGTACAATTTGGCGCAAATATACGTAATTATTTCTCAATTTAATATAATTGATATTTAAATTGTTAATCAAATTTAAAAAAAAATAAAACTACGTACTTAAACTATAATAAAGCCACTATTAGAAGAGTGACTTTATTCCTAATTATTTTTTCTCCTCTGGTTTATCTTCCTTTTTAGCGCCTTCTTCTTTTTTGGCTTCCTCTTCTTTTTTCGCCTTTTCTATTTTAAGCGCTTTATCTTTTTCCAGCTTAGCCTCATCTTCTTTCAACTTTTTCTGGTCTGCTTTTAATTTAGCTCTATCTGCTTTTAATTTATCTGCTAATGCTTTTTTAGCAGCTTTATCTTTTTCAGCCTTAAGTGCAGCATCATCTGAGGCAATTGTTTTCTCATCTTCTTTCAATGCGTCTTTATCTGAAGCAATTGCTGCCTTATCCTCTTTAATCATTGCTTTCTTTGCTTCTTTATCTTGTGCAAAAGAAAATCCAGATATAATTATTATTGCTAGGGTTAGTATTAGATTTTTCATGGCGTATAATTTTAAGTTTTTTTGAATATATACAATTACACGAACATAAACAAACTTTACGCATAAAAATAATTGTAAGTGTTATCTATTAATAGTAAATAATTAAGCGTAAAAAGTAAAGTACATTAAACTCTACTTACTGACATTAAGAATTACATCCCAAATTTTTTGCGCACTAGCATCCCAACTAAAATGAATACTTCTTTCCAAGGATTTTTTTGCTAATTCCTGCAGTAACACCTCATCTTGCGCAACATTCACCATTGCAGTTGAGATTTCTTCGGTGGAAAATGGATCTACTAAAATCCCAGCATCACCCACAACTTCTGGAATGGAAGTTCTATTTCCTGCAATAATCGGAACACCACAACGCATTGCTTCAACTACAGGAATACCAAATCCTTCAAAGTATGGTACGTACACAAAACAAGCTGCTGCTCCCATTATACGAACTAATTTTTGTATAGATAAATGTCCTGTATAATGTATACTGTCATGTTTTAAGGCTAACAATTCTTTGTTCTGTTTCCACATCGGTTCGCCTACAACTACAAGATCAAACGTAGTGTCTTTCTCTCGGTATTTTAAATAGGATTCTATTAAACGCTTAACATTTTTGCGTGGATGAATGGAACCAACAAATAGAAAGTAAGGTTTACCATGGGTTAAATTACCCCGTACATGATCTATGTCGTGTTGTAAAAGCGGTACAAAAACATCATTCGCTCCATTCCAAGCTACTGTTATTTTATTTTCTGAAACTTGATATGTGTTGATTAAATCCTGTTTGGTATAATTAGAAACCGTGATAATATGTTTGGCTTTCTTTGCAAACTTCGGAAAGAAATAATTGTAATATACCCGTGAACTCCAGGGTAAATCTTTCGGGTAATGTACAAAATTTAAATCGTGTATGACATTGACTTGCGGAATCTTACTACGCAGACTTAGATAACCATCTGGAGAAAAAAACACATCTGCTTTGTGTTTTTTTAAAGCACGTTTGACTGCAATTTCAAACCAAAGAATAAACAATATGGGATGTCGTGCAGGTGGACGTAACACTACCGGTACAACATTGGGTGCAAATAAGTAACGATTGTCGTAGGCACGATCAAAGAAAAACAAAAAGGTATGTTCCGGGTGATTTTCAACCATACGTTTCACTACTTCGTAGGTAAACCAACCGAAGCCTTCCATTTTTGTAGGAAGCAAGAAACGAGTGTTTATGGCGATGATCATTTTAGTGACATAATATTACTCACTTTACTTTGAATATTATCCAAATTCTCAAAAAAGGGAATTAGTTTTGGATTAATCCATTCAATAAGGCTATAAAGTTTTGCTCGTATTTCTAATGCTTTAGTACAATCTATTGTATGACCAGAAAAACATATTGGTTCAAAATGATTGACCCGATTCCTAAAACTTCTTATTTCATTAAGTTTAAAATATAAACTTGCCCTATCTTCTTTTACTGGTTTAAATTTAAAAATATGAATTGGTTGTCCACCTACCAAGGCGTAATGATGGGAAAGGAAAAAAGATATCCAAAATCCAAAAGTCTGATCCGAAATTATTTTTCCACTTGTTATTTTAATATGCCTTCTGCTTAATTTGTTTTCCGTTTTATGAATACAGGTTTTCATAAAAAAATGAGAGTTTTTTAATGAATTATGCTTCATGAATCCTGTTTTTTGATTGATTATCCAATCAATATCTCCAAAATGAGAGGTTAATTTTAGATTGAGACTATTTCGTAAAACTACTTCAAATTGGGTTAACAATGGATGAAAAGCCTGAGCTAATCGAATATTAGCATTATAAAGTTTTTTTGCTCGTTTATTATCGTTTTCAGTCGCTGTTAAATATCTATTGTACCTAGGTCTTGATAAAAAAGTATGTCTTAAATCGGTGTTCATTATTGTTTATTACCTAAAACTTTTTGTAAATTTGCATATAGACTTGTTAAAGCCTCTTTCTTTCGTAGAAACGTAATCAAGTAAAAGATATAAGGGTTCTTCGGAACCCTTATTCTTTACTTCTAATTAAAGATAAGTAATTTTATCTTTTCTTCCAACGCTTTTCGTTTTTGGATAATCTCCTTCAAATCCATTTTATTGAGTTTTCGTTTTGTTTGAAAATCAACAAAAGTACGTTTCCAATTGTAGGCAACTAAACCAAATAAAGGAATCGTGAAAAAGTATACTAACGACAACCAACCGTTATGTATTAGATAGGCATTTAAAAGTGCTACTATCGGCCAAGTAAATAAAGCCATCACAAGCATACCGACCATCATTTTTACCGAGGACCAAAACACGGGACGTTTGAAAGTCTTTTCGGTAAATTTCTTCACCAACAAATAGGGTACTAATAGATGTGCAGCACCTAATAAAGCAATTGGAAAAGCAGTTATTAAATAAAAGAGTTCATTACTTACATTTAATTTCCCGGTACTTGCTTTTTCGAAGACGTATTTTTCGGAGAGTCCGAGGCGTTTTTGTAAACGGAAATAGGTATCTGCTTGCTTCTTTAAAGCGATTAACTCTTCGTTTTCAAGATTTTGTTGATTAATCCAAGCTGCTAATTGTTTTGAATTTTCATACCGTTGCTGAAGAGGAATCGAAAAATCCGTATTTTCTGGATGCAGTCCAAACCGACGAATTTGCATTACTTGCTCGTGGAATTCTGCCCAATCTTTATTCTCCACATGGGTAATTAAGGGTTTCAACATCGCTTCAATGCGACGTGTCACTTCCGTAATCGCCCTATTAGGATTTTCTTTATAAACGTCATAGTATTCGTTCAAACAAAAGCGTTCGGAGTTCGCAATTACCACATCACCACCTAAATAATTCGGTTGTCCGTAATTGATTCCAATCATGGAAACATATACCTTTTTCTTCCAGTTCATCGCCTCTAAAGCAATAAACCCTATACGTGCTGGACCCTTTTTGATTGGTTTTAGACGACGAATAAATACATCATCCGTAAACCCTTCTCCAAAAATCAATAAGTTACGACCACCTTTTAATACGTTAGAAGTTGCTTTAAATACCTCCGCATTTTTTCCAACTGCACCATCCCCATCCAATTGTCGGTAGATAGGTAACATCTGTGCTAACCACAAAATTGGCTTCATCGCAGGAGTGAAAATATCTGAACGTGTCATGAAGAATACGGAAGGTCTTTGCAGTGTTCCTAGTAAAACAGGATCCATAAAGGAAGCAGGATGATTACTTACATAGATTGTTCTACCATAGAATTTTTTAGGTGCATTGATTTTTAAAATTCTTGGGAAATAAATTCGAATGGAATACTGAGCAAAGATTTTAACTAGTAGATATAAAAAACGCATGTTAGACAATAGACATTAGAAATTAGACAAAAGACTGTTAGACAAAAGACATTAGACAAAAGACTGTTAGACTTTGGGCATTCTACTTTATACTAAAGACTTACTTAAGAATTCAAATATACGAAGTAGAATAGGAATGTTAGAACTTCATAAGAATGAAATATTAACCATAAACACTTCTTATGATTTACATTTAAAATATAAATAAAAATGTTGATTAATTTTTCCTCAAATTTGAAGGTATAATCGGTATATGTTTGCAGGAAGAAATTTATTAATCGCAAGTAAACACAAAAAGGAACGTGTTATTGCACCATTGGTAGTGGAAGCGTTAGGGATTAAAGATGTGTTTATTTCAGATTTTGACACAGATAGCCTAGGAACTTTCTCCGGAGAAATAAGTCGTAAAGAAGATCCAATTACAACTGTACGCAACAAATGTTTGAAAGCCATGGAGTTTTCAAACTGCGATTTAGCAATTGCTAATGAAGGTTCCTTTGGTCCACATCCTTCTTTCTTTTTTTCTGCCGCTAATGAAGAATTTATAGTTTTAATTGATCAAAAAAACAAGCTAGAAATTATAGAAAGAGTAATCTCTACGGAAACAAATTTTGATGCGAAGCAAATCACTTCCGAGGAAGAACTGTTAGCGTTTTGTGAAAAAGTACAATTTCCTTCTCATGCGGTAATTCTTCGTCCTGCAGAAAATGATTATACAGAAATTTTCAAGGGAATTCAAGATATACATGAGTTAAAAGAGGCCTATAAACTATTAGTTTCACACTATTCGACGGTATATATCGAAACCGACATGCGTGCGCACAAAAATCCAAGTCGCATGAAAGTGATTGAAGAAGCGACAAAAAATTTGATAGAAAAAATAAAATCTACCTGTCCTATTTGTGATCAACCTGGTTTTAGTATTTCGAATGCGCAACCAGGTCTACCATGCAAACAATGTCATTTACCTACAAAATCGACGTTAAGCCATACCTACTCCTGTATTGGCTGTGGACACCAACAAGAAAAAAAATACCCACATGCCAAAACTTCGGAAGATCCAATGTATTGTGATTTTTGCAACCCTTAATTCGTAGAATATGTCTATCTGGTACCCATATACGCAAATGCAAACTTTAGGAAAAGTTCCTATCGTTTCAAAAGGCAAAGGTTCAATACTTTACTTTGAAGATGGTACGAAGGCAATTGATGCAATAAGTTCTTGGTGGGCATGTATTCATGGATATTCCTATAAACCATTAAATCGTGTGCTCAAAAAACAAGTAGATACCTTTTCCCACGTTATGTTGGGTGGATTAACCCATCAACCGGCGCTTCAGTTAGCAGAAAAATTAGTTGAAATTACTCCCAAAGGGTTGAACCATGTCTTTTTTTCGGATAGTGGTTCGGTTGCAGTAGAGGTGGCTCTTAAAATGGCAATTCAGTATTGGTCTAATCAAGGAAATAAAGACAAAGTAAAACTAATTTCTTGTAAAAATAGTTACCATGGCGACACCTTCAAAGCCATGCAATTAAGTGATGACAGTGATTTTAAAGTAGCATTTTCGTATCTATTGGAAAAAGATTTTGTGGTAGAAATACCTGAAAATCCAGATGATTATTCCCAAGCATTACAAAATTTTGAAAATCTACTCATTACACATTCTTCTACCATTGCGGCTTTAATCATAGAGCCTATTATTCAATGTGCAGGTGGATTTAAAGTGTATTCTTCGGAATATTTAGATGGTTTAAACAAATTGTGTGTTAAATATAATGTACTCACTATTTACGATGAAGTAGCTACTGGTTTTGGTCGGACGGGAAAATTATTTGGTACCAATCATGCGAAGCGCGTACCGGACATCATGGTATTAGGTAAAGGATTAACAGCAGGATATATTGGTCATGCCGCAACCATTGCATCCACAAAAATATACCAACAATTTAAATCCAAAGAACACGACAAAGCATTGATGCATGGACCAACATTTATGGGGAATCCATTGGCTTGTGTTGTGGCTTTAAAAAGCATTGAAATTTTTCAGAAAAAAGATTATTTGACGAAAATAAATAACATTGAGAATACCATTAAAAAAATTTTTGAAACCATTCAATCGGAAGAAATTTTGGATAAACGAGTACTTGGTGCTGTAGGAATCATCGAGGTGAAAAACAAAAAATCAATAGTTGGTTTTAAAGAATTTGCTATGGAAAATCAGGTTTTTATTCGACCAATTGGTAAAATGGTATATCTAATGCCTTCGTATCGAATTAAAAAGAAAGAATTGGTTAAAATTTTAGTAGTAATGAAACGTTGGTTTGAAAAATAGTAGGTATGATAACAAAGGACATAGATAAAGCGCTACTTGCTCTAAAACAAAATAAATTAGTTGCAATCCCAACGGAAACAGTTTATGGATTAGCTGGAAATGCATTCAACGAAAAAGCAATTACATCCATTTTTGCATTGAAACAACGACCCACTTCTAATCCATTAATTGTTCATATTAAATCGATTAAAGATTTAGAAAAAGTAGCAGAAAATATCCCTTATAAAGCTTACATACTAGCGGAACATTTTTGGCCGGGACCATTGACCTTACTTCTTCCTAAACGACCTGTTATTTCCTCTCTTATTACAGCTGGTAAAAGTACAGTTGCAGTTCGAGTTCCTGACCATCCAATGACCATAGAATTATTACACAAACTTGATTTTCCTTTAGTGGCTCCAAGTGCAAATCCGTATGGTTCGATTAGTCCGACAACACCAAACCATGTTGCGCGTTATTTTGATTCTGAATTAGAAGTGATCTTGGATGGTGGAGCTTGCAGAAAAGGTATAGAATCGACGATTATTGGATTTGAAAACGAGGAAGTAATCGTGTATCGTTTAGGAACATTACCCATAGACGAAATAGAAAAATTGATTGGTAGAGTAAGCATTAAAAATTTAAGTACTACGATGCCTGAAGCACCAGGAATGGATAAAAGACATTATGCTCCAAACAAGCAATCTTATTTAACAGATAATGTTTCCGGCTTTATAACAGAAAATAACTTAAAAAATGTGGGAGTAATTAGTTATACATCCGAAATACATTCACCTGATATTGCGCAACAAATTATATTATCCCCAAAGGCAGACTTAGAAGAGGCTTCTCGAAATTTGTATTATGCGATGCATGAACTAGATCTTTCAACGGTGGATTGCATTGTGTTTGAAACGATGCCCAAGGA
>CANHRS010000067.1 GCA_947463445.1 Flavobacteriia bacterium
AGGAGCTAAAGCTTTAAATGCATTATAATTTTCAATTGCAAGGGTATAATCTCCCATATTTCGAATCATATCAGCATAATACAACAATACTTCGGGATGTACTTTTTGATAATTGACAACTAATGCTTTTTGGTACCAATCTAATGCATTCTTATAGTCTTCAAGCATTCGGTAGCACTCACCTGTTTTAAATGCCATATCCCCTTTTCTTTCGGATGCCTTTCTATTTTTTGGATTTACCTTTTCAAAAGCATACATCGTAAGCTTCACAGCTTCTATGTAATTTTCATCTTCAAATGCTTTATTTGCTTTTTTTATCTCTTTTGGCTCCTGACTAAATACCTGAAAAGCAAGCATTAACATACATAAAAAAAGTATATTACGAAATAACATAATGTTTATCAATTTAATTCAAACAAATAGGAATTGAAAGTAAGTATAAATCACGAAACTACAAAACGATAATTGGAAAATTAACTACTCTCTAGAGCCTTGTGTGTAATTTTCCCATTTTTTTAAAATCTCTTGAAAACCTTCTGGTAATTCTGAATCAAAACTTAAATATTTATTGCTCATTGGATGCATAAAACCAAGTGTTTTAGCGTGTAATGCCTGTCCAGGAATAAGTGAAAAACAGTTTTCAATAAATTGTTTATATTTTGTATGTGTTGTACCTCTTAAAATTGCATCCCCGCCATATTCATTATCATTAAATAAAGGATGACCAATAGATTTCATGTGTGCACGAATTTGATGTGTACGACCAGTCTCAAGTTTACACTCGATTAACGTAACTAATCCAAAACGCTGCAATACCGTAAAATGAGTTACCGCATGTTTTCCATGTTCACTACCTTCGGGAAAAACTGCCATCACTTTTCTGTTTTTCAACGATCTTCCTATATTACCAATAACAGTACCTGTATATTCCTTGACATCGCCCCAAACTAGCGCATTATATCTACGTTCTGTTGAACGATCAAAAAACTGTTTAGCTAGATGCGTAAGGACAAATTCTGTTTTGGCAATTACCATTAATCCAGTGGTATTTTTATCTAAACGATGCACCAAACCTGGTCTACCAGAATAATCTGCAGTTTTGACTGGAAGATTTTCAAAGTGATACACCAGAGCATTTACTAAGGTTCCTGTATAATTGCCATATCCTGGATGCACCACCATTTCGGAAGGTTTGTGAACGACTGCTAAAAATTCATCCTCATATGCAATTTTGATTGGAATATTTTCAGGAATTAATTCAATTTCTCGAATTGGATATGGGAAAACTACTGAAATATCATCCCCTGGCTTAACCTTATAATTTGGTTTTATTACTAATTTATTTGCTAAAACATTTCCATTTCGCGCAGCTACTTGAATTTTATTTCGCGAAGTATTTGGTAAACGATCTAACAAAAACTTGTCTATTCGAATTATTTCTTGTCCTTTATCTACTTTGAATTTATGGTGTTCAAACAATTCATCTTCACCAACATTCTCTTCCCACTCTGCCTCATTGAAATTATCCATTATAGTTTGCTTATTTTATGTATTTGACCTGTTTTATTATCCTGAAAAAGGTAAATCCCTGTTGGAAAATCTCGTAATGAAATACTAAATTGATTATCCGTAATTTTCATAATTACTTTACCTTGCACATCTTTTATGTCAGCACCTTCAAATCCTTGATAATTTGGAACTATTGTAAGTAAATCCTCTGTTGGATTTGGATATAGAGCAACCTCCTGTAATTCAATCTCATCTATTTCAGAAAATCCTACATGTTTATTCAAATTAGAAGAAAAAATTGGACGCATCATCAATGCTCCATTTGCAAGTGATTTTTTCCAATCAGTACCACTATTTGCATAAAATAATTTTGAATTTGTCTTTGAATTTACATCAAAACCAATATTTAATGGATCCTGATCAAATTGTCTAATACCTACAAAAAATGTTCCTGAAATAGCTAAACGCTTAAAATCTTTAAAATAATAATTTGTGTACTTATTTCGTTTATTCTGATAAATTGGCTGTTGCGGAGAAAAATCTTCATCTTTATAAATAAGATTATTCGGTAAGCCATTTTTTTCATCCCAAACGCACAACGAAAAAAGTTTTTTAGATTTATCTACAACTGTGGGGACAAAATGTATTGCTACACCTAATAAAGAATCCGCTATATATGGTTCAAACTTATAAGCAACTGTTGCAGAAGGAGTTTTCAAACCATATGCTAACTCTGCACTACCATCATCATAAGCATAGTAATCTCTAAAAATCTGACTAGAATAACACGTGTCATTTTGAATATATGCAGTATAATTTTTTTGTTCAAATGGAGCTGGAATTATCGTTTTAACAGAAAAAACTGCAGAATCATCCGAATTCGAGGGGAAAACTAACGTTTGTTTTGAAAAATCAAAATAATTCATATAAGTGGTAAATGGTAAATAATTTATATCACCACCTGATAATTGTTGACCCGACAAACCTATTGACTTAATTTTACTATTCTTATGAAATATTTCCAATGTACCATCTAAATTTTGTTGTGGGATTGCAAAACCATTATATACGGATATGCTTACAGAATCGTTAATTACGTTTTTAGCAACCTTTTGATAGTGTTTCCATGGAACTGAAGTGAACTCTTTTAAAAGTGAACCTGTAGGATATACTAAAGCAAAATCTTTGAATACATTCGTATCCGATAATTTTGAATCTTTTTTCAATTCTACATAATCAATATGAAAATGATCTAAACTTCCTGAAATATCTCCAAAATTGACAAATCTAAACTTAAAGTTTTTCTTAAAATATGCTGAATCAGTTATTGCTAAGCGTACTTTCTTGAAAGTTTTAGATTCTACATCAAATTTAGCGAGATCTGAAGAAACAGTTGTAGCCCAATATGGGATCCACATATCCCAATCAGGTCGGTATAATTGCAAACATAATGAATCATGTTGTTGCTTGGTGCCATCCACAATGTTTTCAGGTGAATCTCCAAAACCTTTGGGCTGGTACAAAAAACTAATATACACAGAATCAGCTGGAACAACAGATGATAAATCAATATATTTGGAAGTCAAGTAATCTCCATAACCTCTTGATTCAGAATTTATAGCATAAGGATAACCTTTATCATTAAGTCCATCAAAACTAGCAACTCCCAACGACCAAGGTTTATATGCTAATGTGTAATTATGAAATGCAAATGAATCTATCCAAATGGCATTTTTATCTTTTAATTTTTTGAAAAACACACGAGCTGAATCAAGTAGTACATCGTTTGTATTTATTTTCAATGAATCATGGGATGTAATTAAACCAATAGTGTCAAAGTAAGAATAAGCAGGATATATGATTCGATCTTGAAAAGTTGGAGGATAAGTAGTTAAATTATATACAACTACTATCTTCGATTTATTTAATATACTGGTGTCTTTTTTTGTACTCGTGTTAAAAATAGTAGTATAGGATTTATTGAATGTATACTTCTTATAATCATAAAATGGTTTGCCAGTAAATTTATCTTTCAAAGAATAAAATAAAGTGTTTTGAATACTACCTGAATACGAAGATTCGTACTTCTGAAAACGATTAGTAGAAAAATCATCAAATACTGGAAGTTGAAGTGTATCAACACTGTAAATAATTAAAGAGTCAATGGATTTAATGCGTTTTATTCCATCCAATTTCTCTCCTGACAAATTAGTTTCTAAGGGAGAAAGTACTTCATCTTGCGCAACAAAATTTAGACAAGTAAAAGTAAACAGAATCAGAATCCAAAAAAAACGCATATTAAAAAATTAAATCAACTTTAAACCAAGGAAAATATATTATTCTGCATCCGAAGTTTCCATACGTTTATCTACAAAATCTTTCTCTAGAAAAATGACGATATCGGATCCTGGAGGGCGCATATTTCCTTTAAAAAATTCAGGTGTTTGAGAAGAAATACGTGCTCTTAATGTGTCTTTTTTTGTTTTACATCCAACACAATCTCCAATAATTAAAGAAACAGATGGCAATTCATAAACAACTGAATCAGCCTGCGTATATGTCATTCCATACAAATCAGGAACTTCAAAAGGATCTTCTTTCGAAGCTTTACCAATAATTAAATGAATAACAGTACCATAAGGAACTTTTTCACCTTCTCTAATTCTTCTACCTTTTACTTTTTGGGAAATTACCGCATCTATATTATTCGGACTAATTTTAAATGAGAATTGAAATTTCAGTCCTCTGTTTTTTAGAATGCTTTCTGCGTATCTTTTAGATTTATGTAATAAATCAGGAACTACCACATAATTGATTTTTTTGGAAAGACTGATTTCAACAATACGCGAACTTTTCACAAAAACTTTAGTTCTAGAAGTTGGTTCTGGATTTTGTTTGATAATCGTTCCTTCGCGTACATCTGGTCTGTAAATTGAGTCCAAAACAATATATTCCAATTCAGATTCCTCTAATAACTCTTCAATATCATCAATATGTTTACCTACAATATTTGGAACTGCAATTTTCTCTCCATGATGTGTTCGAATATCTAAATAAAGTAATGTACCACCAATTAATAATAAATAGCACAAAATCAGCAATCCAACTTGCTTTATAAATAGCTTGGTTGTGACAAATGCAAATATATTTTTTAAGATTTTCATGTAGACAAAATTTAACAAACAAATATAAATATAATTATGAATTATGGATTTAAACATAATAGTATCTATTTTTGGGTAATCAATTCATACACTATGAAACACATCGCGATATTATGCGGAGGATTTTCTTCCGAATTTGAAATTTCCAAAAAAAGTGCAACAACTATTCTTAACAATTTTCCTGAAGGGTATTTTCCGTTTTTAGTAGAGGTAACAAAAGAAAGTTGGACAGCTCTGATTTCAAATCAACGAGTTGACTTTAATCCATGGGAACAATCTTATGTTTATCAAGGACAAAAAAGACAAATCGACGCTGCTATCATATATATTCATGGAAATCCTGGTGAGAACGGAAAAATACAAGCAATATTAGAAATGCAAGAAATTCCATATGTTAATTCCGGAGCATTAGCATCCGAATTGTCCTTTGACAAATGGTATTGCAATCAATTCTTAAAAGGGTTTGACATTCCAGTAGCAAGATCTTTGTTATTAACTAAAATCAATGATTTTACTTCCGAAGAAATTATCGTAAATCTAGGCTTACCATGTTTTGTAAAGCCATCTGATTCTGGTTCAAGTTATGGAATTTCAAAAGTTAACACGCAAGAAGAATTACAACCTGCACTCGAAAAAGCCTTTGCAGAAGGAAGAACCGTTGTTATTGAATCTTTTTTAAAAGGTACTGAAGTTACATGTGGCGTTTATAATTCCGAGGCAGGAATACAAACACTTCCGATTACAGAAATTGTGAGTGAAAATGACTTTTTCGATTTTGAAGCGAAATATCTTGGTAAATCTGAGGAGATTATTCCTGCTCGTATTAGTGAAATTGAAGTTAATCGAGTAAATGCATTGAGTATTAAAATATACCAACTACTTAAATTACGTTCCATTGCACGTATCGATTTTATGCTTGTTGACCAAATCCCTCATGTTATTGAAGTAAATACTACTCCAGGATTTTCAGAAGCTAGTATTGTGCCTCGTATGTTAGCATATCAAGGTAAAAGTATAAAAGAATTCTGGGGAGATATTCTTCAAAAAGAATTGTAATTTATTGTAGATATAAAGCATTCATAATTGCTTCCATTTTCTTCATAATAGCAGTATTGGAGCAGGAATAATTATTGACGATAAGTGCAAATGCAATTTTTTTCCCTGAACCAGTATCTACATAACCTGCGTAGGACTTTATTCTGCGCATTGTACCACTTTTAGCGTAAATTTTGCCTTCCGCACATTGACCTTTACAAAAAGAAGATAACGTCCCTGAAACTCCTGCTACTGGAAGTGTAGCTTTAAAAACATCGCGATTTTTAGACAAATACATATATTTTAATAATGCACAATAGTTTTTAGCACTCACACTATTAGATCGGGAAAGTCCACTACCGTCAGTCAAATTCATGCCTAAGGTATTAATTCTCGAAGCCCAATGCTCTTCCATCACTTTCACGCCGTTCTCAGTGGTCCCTTCACCTAATTTTTCATACCCAATCCATGAATTTAAAGTTTCAGCAAACACATTGATACTTTTCATATTCGTCCAGTAAGCAATTTCTTTAACCGATTTTCCTGTATGTTCTAGTAACAAATATAAGTCAGTATAATCAATTGGTAAGTTTAACTTATCTTGATTTCCTCGACATGAAATTAATTGTCCATCCACTTGAATACCACGTAATAATAAAACCTCTTTGAAAGCTTGTAGAAATTGGAGTTCAGGATCCGGCATACTACCTTTCACAATAAATACTGGTGAATTTGATGATAACGAACCTCTTATCGTACGATCGTAATTGTATGGACCTCCATAAATCAATGAATTATCTCCCACTCCTGGTACAGACATTAATTGATTTTTAACTGTGAGATTTGGTACTACAGGAAACGTCTTCAAGAGTACTGGTTTTAATTTTGGTGCAGGAACTTGAAAATAGTAACGGACCCAATTATCGTATATAGAAAGTCCAGCAGGATATGCACCATAATAATTGCCAATATCTTCATAAGCCCAACCATTCGGAACGCCGTTATATCCAAAAGCAGAGCCATCCCCAATAATATGCCCGGAAACCTTTCGAACACCTTTTTGATAGAGCAAATCAGCCCAGCTCCATAAAAATAAACTTAAACTATCTTCTGAATTAAAATACTGACTACCAAGTGAGATATCTGCAGCACCTCGAATATATAGGTCACCTTGTAATACAGAATCGTGTAAAATATTGGTATTAGTATATACTTTTGTTTTGGGAGTATAAGTTGGTCCTAACAACTCAATAGCAGTTGCAGTAGAAAATAATTTAACCGTTGAAGCTGGCGGTAAAGAAATTGAGTCTTTAATACTAGCAACGACAGAATCATTCAATAAGTCAATGGCTAAAAAGCTAATTGAGGCATTGGCTAAACTTTTATCATTTTGGAAAGCGGTCAATACACTATCTAAATTCGCTTGTGAAAAAGCAAAAGAACAAAAAAACGAAAAAATCACCACTATTTTCATACTGCAAAAATGGGAGGTTAATCCCTTTAAAATATGGAGAATCGTAAAACTTTTTAACATTAAACCTTCAATAACCTTTTTATTGAAAACATAAAAATCAAACCTAAAACTTTAATTTAGCTAGCTTAAAACTTACCTATGCCTAGAGTATTACGTATAATTAATAGATTCAATATTGGAGGGCCGACCTATAACGCAACATTTCTAACGCGTTTTCTTCACGAAGACTTTGAAACCTTATTAATTGGAGGTTTACCTGAAGAAGGAGAGTCGGACTCCCTGCATATACCCGCAGAATATGGTATACAACCTACGATCATTGAAGAATTAAAACGTAAACCAAATTTAAAATCAGATCGAGAGGCGTATAAAAAAATAAAGGAAATTATTTTAGAGTTTAAACCAGATATAGTTCATACTCACGCATCTAAAGCAGGAGCAATTGGACGTCGAGCAGCGTATGCATGTAACGTACCTGTAATAATACATACCTTTCATGGACATGTTTTTCATTCATATTTTGGACAACTAAAAACGAAAATATTTAAATACATCGAACGTAAACTAGCACGAAAATCTACAGCAATCGTTGCAATTAGTGATATACAGAAAAAAGAATTATCGGAAATCCATCATATTTGCCCTGCTGAAAAAATCCATGTTATCCCCTTAGGTTTTGATTTACAAAAATTTCAAGATAATATAAATGAAAAGCGAAAAATTACACGACATAACTATAAATTAAAAGAAAACGAGGTTGCTGTTGCAATCATTGGTCGACTAACAAAAATTAAAAATCATGCGTTTTTCTTAGAAGTAGTTGAGAATTTAGTACAGAAACAGCAAGTAAATGCTACTTTTTTTATTGTAGGAGATGGAGAATTAAAGCCTGAAATAGAAGAAAAAGTTTCATATCTGAATACAAAATATGCTTCCAAAATAATTTTCACTTCTTGGATAACAGACATTGCAAGTTTTAATGCAGGAATGGATATCATTTGTTTGACCTCCGATAACGAAGGTACACCAGTAAGTCTTATTGAAGCACAGGCATCTAATGTTCCGGTAATTACAACAGATGTTGGTGGTGTAAAAGATATACTCATAGAAGGAAAAACAGGTTTTGTAATTAAAAAAGGAGATTTAGAAGATTACGTCAAAAAATTGGGAAATTTGATAAATAATAAAGAACTTCGCGTGGAAATGTCTTTAAACGGATGGAATTTTGTGAAAGAAAAGTTTCATTATACAAGGTTAGCACGAGATATGGAAGAATTATATCGAAAATTATTGGAGAAAAATGCGAAATAGTATACTTAAATTTAGTTTTATATTTTCAATACTCACATTCATTTCATCCTGTGCAGTTCAAAAATCACGCATTTTTAAAATCCCAAGAGGAACGGAATATACATTCGATACACTTACACCTCAAACTAACAAAGAATACAAAATTTCAGTTGGGGATAAAATCGGTTTCTCTGTACTTACCAATAATGGCGAAAGGATGTTTTTAACCCCTTCAGCAGGAGGAAACTCTGGAGAATATGGGAAAGGGGAAATAACAGTTAAACAGGATAGTACAGCATTCTTGCCATTAATTGGTAATATACACTTGGTAGGATTAACTACAACAGAAGCGGAAGAAGTATTTAAGCGTGAATTTTCAAAATTCATCAATGATCCATATGTAAGACTATCCGTTTCAAATGCTCGGATAGTATTATTCAAAGGCGTTGGTTCGACAGCAAGCATTATACCAATACCCAATAACAAAACAACCATTTTGGAAGTAATTGCTATGTCAGGAGGAATACCTGAAAGAGGTGACGCGAAAACAATCAAATTAGTACGTAAAGAAAATGGCATACGTAAAATCTATTTAATTGATTTATCTACAATTGATAAAATTGAAAATGGGGATATGTTGGTTCAATCCAATGATTACATTTATATTGAATCTAATGTTAGTTATCTTCAGGAGTTTACCAAAGAATTTCAGCAAATACTAACTCCAATATCCGTAATAGTTACATCTATAACCTTATATAAAACATTCGTCAAGTGATAGAAGCACCAAAAGGCATAATCGTTAATAAAGGTTTTTATCCACATATTATACGAAATATACTAAGAAGATATTGGTATTTTCCAATATTAACACTTGGTTTTTTTTATGTTGTGGGTTATTTTTATTTGCGATATACAAAAGCGGTTTATGAATCAAATTCTGTTATTCAAATTTCCGACCAAGATCAAAGTAAAGAAGTTATTGGAATTGATAATGCAATCGCAGCAAAGGATATTTCCGCAGAGATACAATTTTTAAGTTCCCCTTTTCTGTTTGAAAAAGCTCTCGGGAAATTAAACCTAAAAGTTAGTGCATATGCGGAAGGAAAAATTTTAACAGAAGATTTATACAATAAAAGTTCTTTTAAAATCAACTTATTACAATTAACCGATTCTACTATTTTAGACAAACCTATTTTTATCAAATCGATTGAAGGTTCTACGATCGTCTTAGAATACACAAATGGAAATAAAAAAAACAAAATTTACGGAAAAATAAACAACACAATTATTTGTTCTAAATTTCAAGTTTTTATATCGGTACCGAATTACAACTCATTTATTTCCTCTGTTAATGGAAATAGAATCTATTTTACCATTAATAGTAAAAATGCATTATTTACAAAGTTTTTCCCTAATCTACTTGTTACGCCATTAGATCCTGCAGCCAAAACAATAGGTATAAGTTTTTCGCATGAGAATGAAAATATTTGTCATGACATCGTAGATGCTGTAACAACCTCCTTTTTTGATTATGATGAAGAAATTAGAACACAAGGAGCAAACAATAGTTTATTATTTATTGAAAGTCAATTAGATTCTTTAGCAAAAGAAATGAGAATTGCCAACGATAGTATTTTATCGATTCAAAAGACTTCTAAAATGATTAATCCTGACAGTAAAGAGTTAGATATATCAAATCAAATTACAAATATAAGGGATGAATTAAAGTTAAACTATGAAGATTTAATTACAATTCAAAATTTAAAACACAGAATACAAAGCGATCCTAATCGGGTTGAATTATACAAAATCACTCCCGATTTTAATGAAGAAGGACTACTTTCCAACTTAGATAAAAATAAAGAAGGGCTATTTGACTTAGTTGAAAAAAGAGAAGAGATTTTATATTCTTTAACTGAAGAGACAAGTGAAGTCAAACAAGTAAATAAAAAGATAAAAACAGCGATTAAAAATATATTAAAAGAAATTATTAATTGTGAAAAAGATTTATTGGAAAAGATTTCAAAAAGAGAAAAGTATTTAATTGAGCTAGAAAAGGTGTCATATGTTTTTCCGAAAAGTAAAATAAAATTTACACAACTTGATAACATAGTTAAAGTAAATGAGAAATATTACAAAATGTTTGAGGAGAAGAAATTTACTTATGCTATTTCTAATGCAGGTTATGTTCCTTCCAACAGAATTCTTACATATCCAACCATACCTAGCGAACCTTTCAGTCCAAAAGGTAGAATTATTTATTTAGCATTTATTGGTGGTGGACTACTTATAGGTTTACTTTTCTTAGCATTTAAATACCTTACGTTTAACGAGATAAATAACATCGAAGAATTAAAAAATATCTTATCAGAAAAAGTAAATATCCTTGGAGGTGTCCCTTTAACCAAGCAAAGCATGGAATTCTCTCAATTAGTGGTACAAGAATCTCCAAAATCGATGTTGGCAGAATCGCTTCGTAATATCCGATCCAATCTAGCTTTCATCAATAAAAATGCACAAACGATTGTGATTAGTTCCTCCATCTCTGGTGAGGGTAAAACATTTATCGCACTAAATCTTGCGGGGATTCTTGCGATGTCTGGTAAAAAAACAATTGTATTAGATTTAGATTTACGTAAACCAAAAGTGCATTTAGGATTTAATTCAACGAATGAAATAGGTATGAGTAATTTAATCGTGAATCAAATTACTTTAGAAGAAGCAATACAAAAATCGAAGTTTAACAATTTGGATTTTATTACAGCAGGACCAATACCACCTAACCCATCGGAATTAATATTAAGCAAAGAATTCCAAAGTATACTTGCTACTTTAAAATCTACTTATGACATCGTTATCATTGATAACCCTCCTGTAGGTCTTGTATCAGATGGTATTCAATTACTTGCAAATGCGGACATTCCAATTTATGTATTTAAAGCACATTATTCAAAACGAATCTCCGCATACAAGGTTGCTGAAATTTTAGAAATAGAACAAATTAAATCTTTAAATATCATCCTAAATGGTATCGATCCTAAACGAAGTGGATATGGGTATGGATATGGGTATGGTTATGGATACGGATATGGATACGGATATGGATACGGATATGGATACGGATATGGGTATGGCTCTAATTCAGGGTACTATGACGAACCAGAACAAACTGCTCAGCCATTCATTAAACGAATAATTAATAAAATTTTAAGAAGATGAAATTTACGAAAACAGACATAGAAGGATTAGTTATCATTGAAACAAAAAAATATGTGGATGATAGAGGCTATTTTTTTGAAAGCTACCAACACCAAAAATTCTGTGACTTTTTAGGTGAAGAAATAACATTTGTTCAAGAAAACGAATCAATGTCTTCGATTAACGTAATACGAGGGTTACATTTTCAAAAGACACCATTTGCTCAAGGAAAATTGGTACGTGTTTCCTATGGTAAAGTAATAGATATTGTAGTAGATATTCGTTCAAAATCAAATACTTACGGGAAAATTTTCGCAATTGAACTTTCCCAAGAAAATGGCAAACAATTATGGATACCAGAAGGTTTTGCACATGGATTTGTAAGTTTAGAACAAAACAGTTTGTTAAACTATAAATGCACCAATTATTACAACCAACCTTCAGAAGACGCTATTGCATGGAATTCAAGTGCTCTAAATATTGACTGGGGTGTTGAAAATCCAATAGTATCGGATAAGGACCAAATTGCAAAAGATTTTAGTACTTTTGTATCCCCATTTTAATACAATTGCAAAATTTCATATATATAGTTAGTTTTTTAACTGGAGGAATATTAATTTCTTTAGTGGTCAACAAATTGTTGTTGAGTTTTTCGCAATCACTCGGAATTCGTAATAGAAATGATGTTGTTATTCGATGGAGTAATGAATCTAAACCTTCTTTAGGAGGTGTAAGTTTTTATGTTGTGTTTCTATTTGCTATTATTTGTTATACCATCATTTCTGACGAACCGATTCTTCATGATAAACAAATCATAGGATTATTAATTGCTGGTAGTATATCATTCGCTATGGGATTAGCTGACGACACATACAATACGAAGCCATGGGGTAAATTATTAGTTCAAATTCTTTGTGGAATTACATTTATATATTCTGGCACAATCATAGAATTAACCCATATTCCACTATATGATAAAATAATTACCATCATTTGGGTAGTAGCTTTAATGAACTCCTTAAACATGTTGGACAACATGGATGGTATTACAGGAATTACGGTTGTCTGGATTCTACTAGCTTGTTTAATTAGTATATGCATGATTGATGGTATTGTAGTAAATGTAGATTCTATTATGGTAATCTCCATATTAGGTGCATTACTTGGTTTTTTATACTATAATGTTCATCCATCCAAATTATTTATGGGCGACGCAGGTAGTCAATTTATAGGATTATTTGTAGCATATTTCAGTATACATGACCTATGGAATCTTGGATTATCCACAAATACACCATCTTGGGTAGGTTTTGCAATCTGTTTGATCGCATTTACACCTGCAGCCGCAGATACCTTGACAGTCGTAATTAATAGACTTAGAAAAGGGAAATCACCAATGGTTGGAGGGAAAGACCATACC
>CANHRS010000068.1 GCA_947463445.1 Flavobacteriia bacterium
GATGGAAAAACGTATACTGCATCTACCAATAACGCTACGCACAAATTAGTTGCTAAAAACGGATGTGATTCTATCGTTACATTGGATTTGACAATTAATCCAGTAAAAACAGGAAAAGATGTTAAAACAGCCTGTGGAAGTTACACCTGGATTGATGGAAAAACGTATACTGCATCTACCAATTCTGCTACACACAAATTAGTTGCTAAAAACGGATGTGATTCTATCGTTACATTGGATTTGACAATTAATCCAGTAAAAACAGGAGTAGATACTAAAACAGCCTGTGGAAGTTATACTTGGATCGATGGGAAAACGTATACGGCATCTGCTAATTTTGTTACGCATACATTAGTTGCTAAAAATGGATGTGATTCTATCGTTACCTTGAATTTGACAATTAATGATAAACCAACTGTTTCAGCAACTTTACAAAATGGATCATTAGCAGCTTCCACTACGAACGATACATACCAATGGTTAGATTGTGATGCTGATCCAATAGCAAATGCAACAACACAAACATATTTACCTACACAAACTGGTAATTATGCAGTGAAAGTTTCGTTGAAAGGTTGCGAGGCTACTTCTGCTTGTGTTAGATTTGATGCACAAACAACAGGTTTAGCGGATGCAAACCACGTTGAATTCCGTATCTATCCAAACCCTAACCAAGGTGTTTTTAACATTACTGGATTACCAACAGGTTCGTATAAAATTATGAATTTAATGGGGGCAGAAGTTTTCCAATTCACCGTTGACAATACGGATGCGCAATTAGTCAATCTGTCTCACTTAGCGAAAGGTGTTTATCAGGTAGCAAGTGAGGATATCAAAATCATACACAATAAAGTAGTTATTACGGAATAATAGTTCATTAGACTTAATGCTAGAAAGGCTGACTTTATTTTGGAGTCAGCCTTTTTACTTAGGGAGAGGATGCTATTTTTTTTATGAAATAGGTTTTATTCGCATAGGTATGTATTAGAAAAATCTATGAATCCAACGAATAAGATAGCTTCGCAATAAACTAAACAACAACATATTAAAGACTGATAGCAATAGTGGTCTTTTTTTGTTTTTAGATCGAAAAAGCTTAGTTTTGTAAAAAATAAATTTTAAAAGCATGAAAAAATATTACTTCGCACTTGTACTAATTCTGCTAATAAGCCCAATAATGGCGCAGAATATCCCAAGTTATGTACCTAAAGATGGACTTATTGGTTGGTGGCCATTTAATGGGAATGCCAATGATGAGAGTGGGAAAGGAAATAATGGTAAAGTTACAGCAGCTTCATTGACATTAGATAGAAAAGGAAGCGCGAATAGCGCGTATAGCTTTAACGAAAATGGGAGTTTTATAGAAGTTAGTAGTTTAATAAATACTGATATGTGTTTAAATTCCTTTAGTTTTTCCATATGGGTATTGAGAGATCGCTTAACTGCAAATCAATATTATTCTGAATCTTTAATTTCAAAAGGAAAAAATAAATTGGTCATATCCTATGATGTCGGTCGGACTGGACAGCCAGATTTAAATTATAATGGATTTGGGTTTGATACGTATGGAAAAAATTATGGTGTATATAATGGAATTTTACCTATCAATAAATGGGCACACATTGTTTGTGTAAAAACAGCGAATGAGTTTTATTATTATATAGATAACAAAAAGTATGTTGTACCGTTTAATATAGATAATCAATCAGTTTCAGATTTAAAGTCAACCTTGTTTTTTGGCGGTGGAAATTATGGTGGTAAATTAGATGATATTGCTTATTATAACCGAGCAATTACAGAATCAGAAATTAAAGCTTTATATGAAGGTAATTCGTGTCCAATTATAGCGTCAATTTCACCACAAGGGTTCGTGAAAATATGTGAAGGCAGTTCTATTGTTTTACAGTCAATAAACTCAACGTATGACTACCAATGGTTTAAAGATAATCAACCTATAGCTGGAGCAACTTCTAAAAGTTATACTGCTACAAAAGCAGGTGAATATACATTAAAAGTTAGTGATCCGATTTGTACTAGTGTTAGTTCGGTAACTACGATAGATACTATTCTTTTGCCTACTGCTCCAGCGCTAATCAATACCTTCCAAAAAATATGTGGAATGGAATCAATTGAAAAGATTTCTCAAAGACTAACGAACTATAATTCCGGTGTTACATTGAGATGGTATAGAAATGAAACTGGTACGGATTCAATTAATAAATACATGCAATTAGATCCTTATCCAAGAAATTATTATGTGTCGCAACTTTCAGCAACCACCCCACAATGCGAAAGTCCAAAAAGAACGATGGTATTTATGGATGTTAATATGCCAGTATTTGTTAATGCTAAAGGGAATACGACTTTTTGTAAAGGGGATTTTGTTGTTTTGGAAGCATCTGCTACAAATGGTAATCAATACGATTATGTTTGGAAAAAAGACTACAATTGGATAGCTGGTACGGAAGGAAAAAACACGTTTGTAGCAAAAGAGTCTGGAAGGTATTCCTATCAAAATAGGATGTGTGGTATGCAAATGAATGGCAATGAAATTGAGGTATTTGTTGAACCTAGTTTAAAAGTGAATGTAGGTAAAATCACAGGTAGCAGTGTAGAATTTGTGTGGGACACCTTGTCTTTATCACCAACGCCTAAAGATTTTGTTATAAGTTATGGTATAAATAGTACATCATTAACTCAAACCATCAGCATACCTAGGGCGACAAGTTATACATTCACCGGGTTAAACAAAGGAGATACTGTTCGTGTTTCTATCACACCAAAAGGGACTGATTGTACCACACCAAGTTTTGCTAGTGCTGTAACTCGAGAGATCGTTATACCAAATAATATACCTACCAATGGTTTGGTTGGTTATTGGCCATTTAATGGAAATGCGAATGATGAGAGTGGAAAAGGAAACCATGGAACGGTTAATGGAGCAACATTGACTTCAGATCGCAATGGGAAAGCAAATAGTGCGTATAGTTTTGATGGGGTTAGTAATTTTATTGATGTTTCAGAGGAATCTAAAATACACACAAGTAATTCATTTACGGTTTCAACCTGGTTTAATTCAAATAAAATTGAACAAAATAGTATTATTGGTACATTCTCTGATTATTCGAATGGTTGGAGATTTAATGTAAGAGATAACGGTGAATTATGGTTTGAATTAGGAACATGGGGAAGTGCCTATGCTCCAAGGTTTAAATTTTATAAATCAAGTAAATGGTATAATGTAGTATGTGTTAAAAAATTGGATAGTTATAAATTATTTGTTGATGGAATTTTGGTTGATGAAGTAAATTCAAATAATTATGATAATGATTTTAATTTGAAACTAAAATTTGGAGTTTCTGGGAATGTAAATTTAGAGTATTTTAACGGAAAAATCGACGACATAGCCATCTATAATCGTGCTTTATCTGAACAAGAAGTTAAACAATTATACGGAGTAAGTTGTCCAAAAGAAACAGCAACTTCTTCTAGTTTTAACTCCTTACTTTTATCGTCAGGAACTTCGGTTTCAATATCTGCGGAACCTAAAGGTGGTGTTTTTAAAAGTACGAGTGTAGAACAAAACCAATTCATACCTAGCAAAGCAAAAATAGGGATGAACAAAGTACAATACAATTTCAAAAATAGCCAAGGATGTAATGATTCTACTGTATTTACCATGATTGTAGCGGATACAGTTGGTACACATTGTAAAATATATGACACTATAACCGTAATCAAATACGATACTATTTCGTTGACTGACACAGTAAGTATTTTAAAAATCAAGTTTAATCTGACAACCGGACTCCAAGTAAATAAGATTGTAACCATGTCCTTGTATCCAAATCCAACCACGGATGTGTTGCATATTGAAGTTGGGGATGCGAAAGCCTTGGAAGGATACCGTTACCGAATCGTGGATGCACTTGGAAAAGAAGTGTACAACGAATTTGTAAAAAACACGATTACCGAGATACCAATGAAGACCTTAGGTGCAGCGGGTATGTATCAGTTTGAGGTAGTTGATCAACAAAATAAAACGATACAATCGAATAAGATCGTGTTGGAGTAATTTATGAATTAAATTAATCAAAAAAACCGCCCTGAAAGGCGGTTTTTTTGATGTAAATAATTGTAAATCAATATATAATTTGATTAATCTTGTTTTATTTGATAATTATTTATTAAGCTCATTTTTTCTTCTATTGTTTTTGATGCTTGTAATGCGTTTTCTAAATCTTTGGTATTTGAGTTATACATTTTATTCATCTTTTGAATGATTGCAATACATTTTTCAAGATTAGAGACAATACTAGTATATCTTTCATTTTCTTTGGTGTAAAATTCAATAAAACGATCATCACTAAGTGAAGTTATTTTTAAAATTTTTGACTCAGAATAGTCTGTCATTTCCATCAAAAAGTTTTTAATTTCTACAAATGATTTATATAAAGTTGGTTTTTTATACTTTATGTAATAGGTGACATAGGAACCATTTTCTTTAACAGAGACTGTATGATCCGACCCATATTGACTGTTCATAGAGTTTGTTTTAGAACCTTGATATAATCCAACACCAAGCCTACGGTCATATAGTGATTGATCACCCAAAAGCACGGAATCGTATAGTATACCCAATTTTTCACGCAGATTTAAGACTTTTTCTTTAGCTAAAAATAAAGAGTCGTAGTCGATAACAGTTAGGTTACCAGCAAGATCATAGGTTTTCCAACTGCCAACTTTTTCATATACCTCTTTTCTCAAGGCATATTCTCCCTCCATAGATAATTTACCGTTTTCGTGATAACTTCTATAAGGTCCATACATATCTAATTTAGACCCACCATAATTTATACCGTTATAACTCAATCCTCCACTATAATTGATGGATTTTAATTTGACTGAATCTTTTAATTTACCGGATAAATAATAGGATTTTGTCATATAATTGGTATCAATAATGCCATTAGATTTAAAATGGATATGTTGCACGTAAGCAACGTTGTTATATTTTCTAATAGATGATTTTGGTTCACCGTAAAGCAAGTTCTTATCTGAAGGTGTTTCACCATTTTCTTCACGCGGAATCACCCACGTTCCAATCATTTTACCGTCTAAATTGCTAAAACTACCCTTTGCCAGTAAGACATTTTTTTCATTATAGCAGGTAAATTGAGTTTCTGTTTTTTCCATACTTGTTGAAAAATACATTTTTCCAGTCTTGTGATACTGAATTTCTTTCGTCATCTCATCATTTTCATAATATTCGTCCCTTACTTTCACTTTTAATCCAGTGTTGAAAATATCATCTGATTTTTCGTTAAACATCAAATTATTCATTATTTCATAATAACTTTGATCGTATTTAACATAGGTGTATGTAGTGAATAAACCTTGTTTTTTATCATTTAAAAAGTTTCCGCTTTTTTTAATTTTTTCGGCTCCTTTATTACGATAATACTCTTTGGAAGGTCCATTTAAAATACCGTTTACGTAATTTGCTTCTACCGCCTTAGCACCTTCTTCGTCGTATTTGGTATAAAGCCCATTTTTTTGACCTCTTGCATTGATAAGATACACTTCATCAAGCTGTGTTTTTTGGTAATCGTAATAGGTTTTCATTATTTTTTGTGAAGAACAAAAAAATGTTGTCAGAATAAAAAGTAGAGATACTAATTTCATAAAGTTTCAAATAATTTAATGTATAGGATGCAATTATACGGCTAATATAAATTATAACAACCAGTTGTAGATAAATTAGTTTAAGAGTTAGGATAAATGTGCGAGATAAGAGTAAAAATAAATCATCTTGTTGTTTTAATCCGTGGAGTAGTACAACCATTACTATTTCCTTGCGTTAGTTAATCTTCTGATAATAAATATGAAAGACTGCTAGAAATAGCGGTCTTTTTTGTTTTTAGTTGTAAATAGCTTATTTTTGTCAAAAAATAAATTTTAAAAGCATGAAAAAATATTCTTTCGTACTTGTGCTTATGTTGTTCATAAGCCCTTTCATGGCGCAAACCATTCCATCGTATGTTCCAAGCAATGGTTTAGTGGGTTGGTGGCCTTTTAATGGAAACGCCAATGATGAATCCGGAAATGGAAATAATGGAACGGTTAATGGTGCTGCGTTGTCCGCGGATAGAGATGGTAAGTTAAATGGAGCTTATAGTTTTGATGGGGTTGATGATTTTATATTATGTTCACCTAACAAAGTATATTTAAATAGTAAATCATTTTCTTGGTCTTTTTGGGTTAAAAAAAATACGTTAGATAATAGTGGAATATTCTTAACTCAAGGGGATCCAAAATCTAATACTGGTCTCCATTTGTGTTATACTGCAAATTCCATCTTTCGATTTGGATTTTACAATAATGATTTGGACACAAAAACAAGTAATTTAGATATTAATAATTGGTATTTATATTCAGGAACGTATGATGCAACTACCAAAGAAAGAAAATTATATATAAATGGTGTACTTAACAATACGGATAAAGCAATTTCAGATTATTTAGGTAGTGGTGCTTTATATTTCGGTGGAACATATTCAAATACTGTTGGGTGGGGAAAAAGCTCTATAAATGGTAAGTTAGACGATATTGGTATTTGGAATAGAGTTTTAACACAAGTTGAAATAACAAATTTGTACAATGGATCTTTGTGTCCACCGCTTGCATTGAATCTAACACAACCTACTTGTTTTGTGAAAACGGGACAAGTAGATATTTTATCCCCAAAAGGAACTGGGTATAGCTATTCAATAGATGGTAAGACTTTTCAATCAGATACTATATTTAGATTAGTCAACCCTGGAACGTACAATGTTTCCATCAAACATACTTCAGGTTGTTCCAACACAAAATCAACTAGTTTTACAATTAATCCAGTTCCAACCTCATTAACTTCCACTACAACTCCTGTTGGACCACTTAAAATTTGTGAAGGAAGTTCCATTAAAATGTCTGCAAATACAGGTAAAAATTACACCTACCAATGGTGTAAAGATAAAACAGCAATAAAAGGAGCTACTTCCTCTACCTATGAAGCTACAAAAGCAGGGAAGTATATTGTTTTCGTAAATGATGGCGCATGTAAAGACTCCAGTGATGTGGTTATCATTGATACCATTCCTTTACCAGCTGCACCTGTAATTAATAATAGTTATTTAAAGGTTTGTAATATGATGCCTCGAGAGGAAGTCGCTAGACAATTTCAAATCGACCTAAATTATAAATGGTATCGTTCTGAAACAGGAACAGATTCGCTTCAAAAATATGAACCACTTATACCTGGATACATGCAATACTACCTATCTCAATTTAGTGCTACAAATCCAGCGTGTGAAAGTAAAAAAAGAACAATGATTACAGTTGATGTGACAATGTCTCCCCAAATAAATTATCCAGGTACAACCACGTTTTGTCAAGGAGACTCTATAAAATTAGAAACGAATTCGTATTTTAATAATCCATGGGAATATGTTTGGGCGAAAGATAATAATTGGATACAAGGCTCTGATGGTAAATCATCCATTATAGTGAAAGAAACAGGATTATATTCTATATTTAATATGAAGTGTATGAATCAAAGCAGCAATCAAAACATTTACATCACCTTTAATCCAACTCCTGATGCTAAAATCAGTTTTTCTGGTTCTACCATTTTACCAGTAGGAGGTAGTTTAACTTTGACGGTAACAGATAAAGCAGGAAACAAATATGAATGGTATAAGAACGGTACTTTAATACAAGGTGCTTCTGCGAATAGTTATTTGGTAAAAGAAATAGGAAAGTATAGTGTAAAGGTAACGAATGGCACCTGTTCAGCGTCGAGTATTCCTGTTGACGTAACTGGAACTATAGATCCAAAGCCAGTACTAACTAACACTGGGAAGAAAACGTTTTGTTCAGGTGATTCTACTACTTTGAAGGTAGATGCTATAAATGCTGTATTTGAGTGGTTGAAAGATGGACAAACAATAAAAGGAGCTGTTAATGCAAGTTTTGTAGCGAAGCAAACAGGTATTTATTCTGTCAAAGTGACTAAAAACAATGTAGCACAAACTACAGATACGTTGCATATTACTGTTTTTGATAATCCAAAAGTAGATATCAAGGATATTTCAACAAACATCCAACAGGAAATACCAACCTTTGTATTAAAAAATCAGAAATCCATACAATTGTTAGGAATCCCTTCTGGAGGTAAATTTTCAGGTCAAGGAATAACAAATTCAGTATTTAATCCATCGACACTTACATTAGGTAAAAAACTCATAACATACAGTTTTACTTCTTTACAAGGCTGTAATGGAACCGCTTCTCGCGCAACTATTGTAGTTGATTCAGTTGGTAATGTATGTAACGTAACAAATACAATTTACGACACCATCTTAAAACTGAAATTTAAATTAACGACTGGTCTCCAGGCAGATAAACTAGTAGGCATGTCTTTGTATCCAAATCCTACTTCGGATGTATTGCATATTGAAGTTGGGGATGCGAAAGCATTGGATGGTTACCGCTACCGAATCGTGGATGCTCTAGGAAAAGAAGTGTACAACGAACTCGTGAAAAACGCGATTACGGGAATTCCAATGAAGACTTTAGGTGCAGCAGGAATGTATCAGTTTGAAGTGTTGGATCAGAAAAACGTACGCATTCAAACAAAAAAGATAGTACTGCAATAAACTAAATAAGAAGATATTAAAGACTGCTAGAAATAGTGGTCTTTTTTGTTTTTAGATGGAAATAGTTTAATTTTTTTTAAATTAATAAACTATCCAGGTAAATGGTTTTGGAGTAGGAATTCAGCTCTAATTTGGGTCGAATTATTTGGAAGTCTTCCTTTTTTATACTATTTTTTTTCTAATTGCATTTCTACTAAAATAAAGAGGTGTAGTATTTATTATGGTATCAATGCGCATCGTTTTTTAAGGAATTGATTAAAAAAAGTTTGGAGCGTAAATATAAATCTATTAACTTGCCTATTTAATTAGTT
Source organism: Flavobacteriia bacterium (assembly GCA_947463445.1). GTDB lineage: Bacteria > Bacteroidota > Bacteroidia > Flavobacteriales_D > Crocinitomicaceae > CANHVK01. Next base: position 9,011 of record CANHRS010000068.1, read on the forward strand.
TTGTGCATTTTAAAACTGCTTTTGTTTTCCAAAAAAGATAAAAGAACAGCATCTTTTAATTTTATAATCCTAGTTTTAGTCGCTATTTAACCAGTTTCACACCTATTTAGTAGTTGTGTAATTCCAATAATAGTGTGCATATTAATGCATAATTGAATTTTTATCAACTAATAATACCAAATGAAAAAAACACTACTAAACACATTAACTATAGCTATCTTATTTTTTGCGTGTACTGCAAATGCGCAAGTTGGTATTGGCGTATCTACTGAAAATATGCATCCATCTGCAGAGTTGGAAGTGAAATCTACTACCAAAGGTTTCTTACCTCCACGTATGACCAAAGCAGAACGGGATGCAATTGTTACTCCTGCTGCTGGTTTGTTGATTTATCAAACGGATGGGGATGCGAATAATCCAACAGGTTTGTACTTTTTTGATGGTACAGCATGGAAAAATGGTGCGGGTGTTCAAGGAATTAAAGGAGACCAAGGTATTCAAGGTCCAAAAGGGGATAAAGGTGATGTTGGATCAATTGGACCACAAGGGGAAGTTGGACCAGCTGGTCCAAAAGGAGATCCAGGAACATCAACAGGTGCAACACAATTAACAATTAACAGTACAGTTGCTAATACTAATAATTTATTGAGTTTTACCAATGCTGCATCAGGTTCTGCCATTTCTTCGTTGCAAACAAATTCACAATTAACATATAATCCTGGAATCGGGGTTCTTTCAGTACCAAGTATCAATGCAACCAGTATTACTGGAAGCTTAACAGGTAATGCATCATCTGCATCGAGTGTTTCCACTACATACTCAACTTCAACTTCAACCTTCTATCCAAGTTTTGTAGCTACAGGTGGATCCTCACAAAATTCCTCTCTTTATGTCGACAATAGCTTAGCATATGTTCCTGCTACTAATTCATTAAGTGCAGGTCAATTTATTGGAAGTCTTATTGGTAATGTCACAGGGACTGCATCCAGTGCTACACAAGTATTAGTTACTAGCACAACTTCAACTAATGATAGATATTTGTGTTTTACACCGAATATCTCCTCTGGAAATGCCGATCTTCAAATCAATTCTTCACCCTCTCAAGGATTAAAATATAACCCTAGTACAGGTGTTCTTACTGTACCAAGTATTAGAACTCCATCAGGTACTTCTTCCCAATATTTAATGGCGGATGGTAGTGTGAGTTCAACCGGTCCTCAAGGGGAAGTTGGACCAGCAGGACCAAAAGGAGATACGGGAGAAAAGGGAGAGATCGGTGCAACTGGTCCTCAAGGGCAAACAGTAGTATTATCACCAACAACCCCTCCTACAAATGGAATGGTTGTTTATAAATACTTTCAAAATAGTCAAACAACTACCCTTTACGACGATGGTCAAATCCGTTTACGATTAGACCTGACGTCGAATAAATTATATTTAACCAATGTCAATAAAAATTTTGCAAATATTTGGTCAAATATTGGTACCTTGAGTAGTTCCGTTGGTACTAGCATGAGTATGGCTGTAGGTAACGGCTATTTTCAGAATTTCGGTACAGCAACAGTAGCTATGGGCTCAGAAAAAAATGTGTACAGTAATTTGTCTACTACTTCCAACTATTTAATGACCATGTATATTTCAGCACCAAATAATCCTTCCTATGGGTTGTATGTGATTAATATTTATTTTAATGCACCAACATCTTCGCTAAATTACAGTAACATGACAGTAAACTATTACAAAGATCCAACAGCTACCCCTTAACTTAAAAACTTAAATAAAAATTTTTGGACAAAAATCTATGAAAAAAACAGTATTAAACATATTAACCGTAGCTACTTTATTCTTTGCTAGTGCTGCAAATGCACAAGTTGGGGTAGGTGTACCAGCAGGAGATATCCATCCATCTGCAGAGTTTGAAGTAAAATCTACTACCAAAGGGTTCTTGCCTCCACGTATGACCAAAGCTGAACGCGATGCAATTGTTGCACCTGCAGCTGGTTTGTTAGTTTTCCAAACGGATGGGGATGTAACGAATCCAACAGGTTTATACTTTTACAATGGTACAGCTTGGAAAAATGGATTGGGTGCAACAGGTGCAGTAGGGTCAGCTGGTGCAACAGGCGCAGCAGGAAAGGATGGGAACGTTGAATTTCAAAATTTCAAAGTTTCTACAACTAGTGATACCTTGTATTTGACAAATGGAAATTATGTGATAATACCAGGAATAAGTTTGTCAAATCCTCCAACAAGTGGTTTTGGCCCAGCTCTAGTGGATATTGATGGAAACAGTTACAAAACAGTATATATTGGAAAACAACAATGGATGGCAGAAAACTTAAAAGTAAGTAAATATAACGATGGAAAAATAATTCCAAATGTACAAGATAATACAGATTGGTCGAACCTAACTACTGATGCATGGTCAACAATAAATAACGATCTTAGTAACAATACTAGATTCGGTAAGTTATATAATTGGTTCGCTGTTAGCGCAACAACAAATAATATTTGTCCTACAGGATGGCATGTACCAACGGATGCTGAATGGGATATTTTAATAAACTATTTAGGCGGGAATGAAGTTGCAGGAAGTAAAATGAAACAAGTAGGTACTTCCAATTGGAATAGTCCTAATGACATTTCAACTAATTCTTCTTTATTTACAGCTTTAGCAGGTGCCGCACGCTATAGTGATGGTAATTTTGGTGCAATTGGTCACGATGGAAACTTTTGGAGTTCAACGGAAAACGAAGCAAGTAATTCATGGCTTGTTTACTTTAATAATTCTGCTATTGCAGGTAAATCTGATCAAAGTAAAAAGTGGGGTTTGTCTGTTAGGTGCCTCAGGGATTGAC
>CANHRS010000069.1 GCA_947463445.1 Flavobacteriia bacterium
GGAGCGTATGTATCGTATAATTTCTTTCTCAACATCCACTTTTGGTCGAATCTCGTAATACAAATTATCCCGATTAAAGGAGGATTTGAAAACCACAGCATCCAACATGGTAAGATTTTTCTGAATGTCAAATTGTACTTTTGGTGTTGCAGTTGCAGTTAATGCAATAATTGGCACATTAGAAATCTTCTCGAATATATCGCGTAATCTTCTGTATTCTGGTCTAAAATCATGTCCCCACTCCGAAATACAATGTGCTTCGTCAATTGCGAAAAATGAAATATTAACGGAAGTTAAAAAATCAATATTTTCTTGTTTGGTTAATGATTCTGGGGCAACATATAATAATTTAGTATTCCCCTTTTGAATATCCGCTTTAACCTTATTAATCTCTGATTTGGTTAAGGAAGAGTTTAAAAAGTGAGCGATATTTTCATCATCACTAATATTTCGAATTGCATCGACTTGATTTTTCATCAACGCTATTAACGGAGAAACCACAATCGCTGTACCTTCGGACAACAAAGCAGGCAACTGATAACAGAGAGACTTCCCTCCACCTGTAGGCATAATCACAAACGTGTTTTTGCCATTTAATACATTTGTTATTATTTCTTCCTGCTTCCCTTTAAAGCTATCAAAACCAAAAAACGTGCGTAAAGCACCTTTTAGATCAACTTTTACCATTACCTCGATTTAAATAAACTTGTAATTAAAGGTACGAAAAATTCTAATTGAAACAAGTTTACGGTATAAATAAAATTTCAATGATTAAAAACAATTTAACTCCTTTACTATTGAGCATATTTAATAGTGACGAAATAAAAAATCGTAATTTGAACCTAAAAAAATTACTTCAACTAGACACATAACAAGAATTGATATTACTTTTGTTTTTCATGGAAGAAAAATCTACAATGTCATTTTTAGACCATCTAGAAGAATTAAGATGGAGATTGGTTCGCGCGGCAATTGCCGTTCTCATTTTTACCGTGTTTTTATGGATATATCAAGAATGGATTATAGACAATCTATTCCTATCTATGAAAGATGCAAACTTTATCACCTATAGATACATGTGTTCTTGGTTTGGTGTATGTACTCCTGAAATACCAGTTAAAATGCAAAGTACCACCATGGCAGGTCAATTTTCCTATGCATTAATGATGTCGATTATGGGCGGACTTGTATTAGCATTCCCGTATGTATTTTACCAAATATGGTCTTTTATTAAACCAGGATTAAAACAAAAAGAAAAATCTGCAGTCAAAGGAATTGTATTCTATGTTTCCATTTTATTTTTTATCGGTATTTTATTTGGTTACTTTATTGTTTCTCCACTATGTGTGCAATTTTTCGGAACCTATCAAATCTCTAAAAAAATTGACAATATATTTACGATTAATTCCTATATGAGTACGATTATATCCACCGTATTCTATTCTGGATTGTTATTTCTTATGCCTGTTATCGCCTATATATTTGCCAAAATAGGGATTATTACTGCTGCATTTCTTCGTAAATATCGTAAACACTCCATTGTTGGAGTATTAATACTTTCTGCAGTGATAACTCCACCAGATATGTTAAGTCAAATTATCGTATCCATACCAATTTTATTACTCTATGAAATTAGTATACTTGTTACCGCAAGAGTTAATAAAAACAAGCACAAGAAGCATAATGTTACTACATACTGAAGAAATCCGAAAATCCTACAAAGGCCGTAAAGTGGTTGATGGTGTTACCGTAAAAGTAAATCAAGGAGAAATCGTTGGACTTTTAGGTCCTAACGGCGCAGGAAAAACAACCTCTTTTTACATGACTGTTGGTCTCGTGAAACCAGATTCTGGTAAAGTCTTTTTAGATGATTTAGATATTACGGGGTACCCAATGTACAAACGTGCACAAATGGGCTTAGGATACCTACCGCAAGAAATTTCAGTTTTCCGTAAATTAAGTGTTGAGGATAATATTTTAGCAATATTGGAATTAAACAAATTAACTAAAACTGAACAAAAAGAACGATTAGAACAACTTTTAGAAGAGTTTAGCTTAACACATGTAAGAAAAAATCTTGGGAACCGTTTATCTGGAGGTGAAAAAAGAAGAACTGAAATAGCGCGTGCACTTGCTACCAATCCGAAATTTGTGCTATTAGACGAACCATTTGCAGGAGTGGATCCAATTGCCGTGGAAGATATTCAAAGTATCATTTCTGATTTAAAAGGAAAAAACATTGGTGTCTTAATCACAGACCACAATGTACAAGAAACCCTATCTATAACAGACAGGGCTTATTTGTTGTTTGAGGGGAAAATATTAAAATCCGGCACAGCAGAAGAACTAGCTTCTGACGAACAAGTTCGCAGAGTATACCTAGGACAAAATTTTGTACTTCGAAAGTAACAAAAGGTGAAATTATTTTTTTGCTAAATCACCAGTTGTTTGTTGTAGACTTCCGTAAGCATCACATTTACTACCATGTTTAGTCGCGCCACAAGAAGTAAGTACGAAAGATAACAAAAGGCTAGCAGCAAAAAAAGTAATAATTTTTCTCATTTGTAATAATAATTAGTAAAACAAAAGTATAATTAATATATAAATTAAACAACACTTTCGTTAATTTGATACATTAATATCGAAGTCTATAGGTAACCATTGCAATGAAACTCGCACTAATCTTCATCTTCGCACTATTCTACTCTATGGTTAGCAGTCAATTAGACTATGTAGCAACCTACAAGCTCACCGACAAATTTCCTTTTAAAACCATACAAAATCATTTTAAAGACAGTATTGAATTAAAAATTTATCTGTCAATACTACGTATTAAAGCGATTGAAAAAGGGTATCTATTATGTTCTATTGACACAATACAGTGTAAACCAAAAGAAGCAACGGCGTATATATATGTTGGTCAAAAATTCAACCAGTTATTTTTAACGATAGATAAAAGGTATTCTAAATACATCGCTAATTCGCCTGCAAGCGTTGAAAAAATCATAGGTAAAAATGCATTCACTCCAAAAAATACCGCATCGATTCTTCAAAAAATTGAAACAAACATGCTTAATGCTGGCTATCCGTTTGCAAGCGTTCGATTAGATAGTATTCGATTTCATAATACCGATGTATATGCACATTTACACATTGAAGAAAACAGAAAAACAACGTGGGGCGAAATCATTGTAAAAGGTAATGAGTCCATTCCAAGTAAATTAATTCAATCCTACTTGCATATACGAAAAGGCGAGACCTACAAAGAAGAATTGCTACAAAAAATACCAAAGCAACTAATTCAGATTCCATTTATTACAGAAACAAAACCTGCAGAACTTTTATTTCAAGAAGATCAAGTAGATGTATATCTTTATTTAAATACAAAGCCAGTCAGTTTAATTACAGGTGTACTTGGTTTACAACCAACAACAAAAAACAACGCAACAACCTACGCACTTACTGGAGATATTCGCGCAAAATTAGTAAATAGTTTAAAAAAAGGAGAAACCTTTGATTTACAATGGAAAAACATACAAGCAAACACACAACTATTGAAATCAAACATAGCTTTCCCTTCCATTTTCCGCAGTAATTATGGCGTAGAAGGACAATTTCATCTATTCAAAAAAGATTCTACTTTCTTAGAAGTAAAATCAGCACTTGGGCTTCAATACATGCTAGTAAATGGAAATATCGTAAAACTATTTTATCGTAATTACCAATCTTCTTTACTATCCAATGGTCAAACTAATGCTAATACAGGCAATTTTGCAGATGTACGCACAAATTACTATGGAATTTCGCTCCAAAAACAAACACTTGATTATCTTCCATCTCCAACAAAAGGAACACTCATTCAGTTAGAAGGTGCTTTAGGTATACGTAATAAAAAAGATTCCATCCTACAAAACTTCGTAAAAACTAACACGGCAAAAATAGACTTTTCCATCAGCAACTATTTCTGCATACAAAAAAGACATGTTATTAAATCCAATGCGATATCAGAAATTTTAGTAGCACCTTCCTACGCGCGTAATGAACTGCTTCGTTTTGGCGGTATGGCTTCGCAACGTGGATTTAAAGAGGAAGAATTACGTGCAACTTCCCGTTTTATGATTTCAATCGAATATCGATTTTTACTCGATCAAAACTCATACTTATTTTTGTTTTTGGATCAAAGCTGGTACGAAAACAAACTGGCAGTTACCCGAAGAGATACCCCTTATGGATTTGGTGGAGGATTATCATTTGGAACAACGTTAGGGATGTTTTCAATTTCGTATGCACTAGGAAAACAATTAACTAATCCTATATTATTGAGTAATGGAAATATTCATTTTGGATATACTTCCTATTTTTAATTTCCAACTAAAATTCATTTAGTTTTCCCTTTATTTGCTTCATAAATTTAGAAGCATACACAAAGTCAATAACCTCTGGATTATTCGTTTTTATGATTTCTTCTTTTGTTCCAGACCACCAATTTTTACCTTGATACATAAACGTTATGTTATCCCCTATTTCGATTACACTATTCATATCATGCGTAATTACAATAGTAGTTGTTTTGAATTCGTGGGTGATTTCCTGAATTAATGCATCAATCAATATAGATGTTTTAGGATCTAAACCTGAATTAGGTTCATCACAAAACAAATAATTAGGGTTCATTACGATGGCACGGGCAATTGCAACACGCTTCTGCATCCCACCACTACATTCGGAAGGAAATAAATTGTTTCGACCACTTAGATTAACACGTTCCAAACAAAAATCGACTTGTTTTTGCTGTTCCCCCAAGGTCATTTTAGTAAACATCTGCAATGGAAATCGAATGTTATCCTCTACAGTCATGGAATCAAACAATGCTGCACCTTGAAAAAGCATCCCAATTTGTTTTCGAATTCCACGCATGGCTCTTTTATCCATCGTACAAAAATCCGAACCATTATATAATATCTGACCAGAATTAACTGGATGTAATCCAACAATACATTTGGCAAGCACAGATTTTCCCTGACCAGAAGATCCAATAATTAAATTAACCTTCCCTTTTTCAAAGTTTGCGTGCACATTATCTAACACCAAATTTTTCCCAAACCTTTTAGTAACACCTTTAATTTCTATCATTTTAATAAAAACATTTGGGTGATAAAAAAGTTCGCGATAAGTATTGCTACACTACTATTAACAACTGCTTTCGTAGAAGATCGACCAACATCTATTGCTCCTCCCTTGGTGTAATATCCATAGAATGAAGAAATAGATACTATTAAATAGGCAAAAACTACAGATTTAGAAAGCGCATAAGTTATATCACTTACTTTAAAAAAAGAGCGCAATCCAAAAACATAAGTATCCATCGAAGACAAACCTGCGCCTAATAAAGCTAATCCACCTCCAAGCAAACTTAAACCAATAGAGAAAGTAACTAGTAATGGAAAAAAAACAACTGACGCCATGATTTTAGGAAGTACTAGATAATTCAATGAATTTACCCCCATAATTTCTAAAGCATCTATTTGTTCCGTAACCCGCATCATTCCTATTTCAGAAGATACGTTAGAACCAACTTTACCAGCTAAAATTAATGAAATAATCGTAGGTGAAAATTCTAGAATAGTACTGGAACGAGTTATATAACCAATTGTGTAAGCAGGTAAATAAGGTAAATCCATATTTGCTGCTGTTTGGAGTGATATAACGCCACCCATGAATACCGACATCAACATTACAATAGGAAAAGACTCAATTCCAATCAATTGTATCTCATCTAAAAAACGTTTCCAGAACATTCTGAGTTTTTGTGGCTTAGAAAAAACCAACCACATCATCCCGGAATATCGTCCTATATTTGCTATAATTCGTAACATCTCTGCTAATTTAAGAGATAATTTTAATAGTTGTTTCAAAAAAGAAGGAAAGTAAGTGATAATTACGCTGTTTTCTTCCTTAACTTTGTTTTGATGGCAGATAAATTAACCTTAAAAACTAAAATCCAACAACAACTTAAACAGTTTGTTCCAGAAGGATTTGAGGAAATGATTGCTGATTTATTATTTAGTGCACACGTACAATTTAAAATTGTTCGACCTAGAAACACCAAACTAGGAGATTATAGACCTGCACATGCTGGAAAACCACATCGCATTACTGTAAATGGAAACTTAAATATCTATTCTTTTTTAATAACTACTGTGCATGAATTCGCTCATTTAAACACCTATTTAGAATTTGGAAGAAGTGTTGCTCCTCACGGAAATGAATGGAAAAATCATTATCGAAAATTATTAATCCCGGTTTTAGATAAAAAAATACTACCTAAGGATATCGAAAATGCATTGATTAACTCGTTGGTAAACACAAAAGCATCCTCTTGTGCGGATATTCCTTTAATGCGTGTCCTTAAAAACTACGATCAACAAAATGAGTCGCATGAATTTCTTGAAAACATTCCGACAAACGCGCATTTCCTCCTACAAGGAAAAGAATTTATAAAAGGGGAATTACGCAGAAAACGCTTTCTATGTGAAGAAGTTTCCTCGAAAAAAAAATACCTGATTCATACTTTAGCTGAAGTAATTCCTATATTTGAATATTAAACAGAATAGATTACATGGAAAATAATTATTGCGTAATAATGGCAGGCGGTGTTGGAAGTCGTTTTTGGCCAATGTCAACACCTCAAAAACCAAAACAATTTTTAGATGTACTAGGTATCGGTAAATCGTTACTTCAAATGACTTTCGAACGACTATGTAACATTGCTCCAAAAGAAAATATCTTCATTGTAACAAACGAAGGATATGTAGATTTAGTAAAAGAACAATTACCATCCATTGAAATAAATCGCATCTTAACAGAACCGAAACGTAAAAATACTGCACCATGTATTGCGTATGCAGCTGCAAAAATTTATGATTTGAATCCGAATGCGACTTTAATTGTAGCGCCTTCAGACCATTTGATTCTAAAAGAAGAGAAATTTACTGCGATTATTAACATTGCAATCCAACAAGCAAATTCCGACGAAAGATTAGTTACACTTGGAATACAGCCTTCTAGACCTGACACTGGATATGGGTATATCGAATTTGAAGAGGTTGGAGATATGATTGGTGGTGAAGTCAAAGAGGTCAAACATTTTAGAGAAAAACCAAACAAAGAATTAGCTGAAATATTTGTCAAAGCTGGTAATTTCTATTGGAATTCGGGAATATTTATATGGAAAGCATCCTCCATTTTAAATGCTCTAAAAAAATTCAACAATTCATTATACGAACTTTTTAGTCCTGAAAATGGATTTTACAACACCGATAATGAACAAGAAAAAGTAAACCATTGTTTTCATGTTTGCGAAGATATTTCAATCGATTTTGCAGTGATGGAAAATGCTAAAAATGTGGATGTTGTTCTTGCAAATTTTGACTGGTCGGATCTTGGAACATGGGGGAGTTTATATACCCATTTAGACAAAGATTATAATGGAAATGCTGTAATAGGAGAACATGTGCACATGATAAACTCCAGCAATTGTATTGTAAATTTACCTTCAAATAAGCTAGCTTTAATTGAAGGGATGAACAATTACATCATTGTTGAATCAGACAATATGTTGATGATTTTAAATAAATCCGACGAGCAAAATATTAAAGAATATATGTTCGCTTTAAAAGAAAAAAGTCCAACTCTTTTTAAATAAAAGTACTATTGAAGAATTATCGCTCAACCTATGTTGGGCGTTTTTTTTGTTTATTATATATACATAGACTACAAAAGCGTTTATCTTTTAACAATATATGATAAAGGAGAAAAGTCAGATGTTAAAACAAACGAATTAAAGGAAATAATCGAAAGTTTAGATCTAGATTAATTCATTTTTCGATTTTTTTTTATTCCACCACAATCTTCCTCCCCACTCCATTTACAACCATAAAATACATTCCTTTTGGGAAATTTGTCAAATCAACTTTTGTGGCATCTAGGAAATTTTGTTGAAATACGTTTTCTCTTTTTATAGAATAAACCTCCACCCTTTTTTCTCCTGGAGCATTTATAGTAAAAACTCCAGTAGATGGATTAGGGAAAATGGAAACCTGTATGTTAGCTTCTTCTAATCCCAAAGCCTCTGAATGAATCACTCCAACTGCATCTAAATCAAATCCGGCTGAAGGATAAGGTGTTGGATATGGATCATTAATTAAATTGTTTTTTGCATCTCTACTTCCAAACATCGGGTTTATACTACCTACAACATCCACGATTTTTACATGCGTAATCGCTTTCAAATTTAGACCGACACTGTCTTTGAGTTCTTCTAAGTCGAAAGGTGTACCAAAATTTGCTTTGTATTTTCCGGCAAGGTTATTCAATCTACTTGCGTCCATTGCAGCATTATTATCCAATTGCACCAGCGTATCCAATAAGGAAACACTTGGGAAACGAACAAAATGTACTCCGTCTGAACTGACTTCTACAAATGCTAGTTCAAGAAACGTATTATTAAATCCATTCTCAAACACAGCAAAATCTGGTCCATCACCATTGCTTATTGGATAGTCGAAGGTAAGAATCGCTTCTCCCGCATCTCCAAGGCTTAACACGCCATTCGTTCCTGCTTTACCTAATGTTGATTGTTCGTCTCCTATAGAAGGTTTTCCGAGATTTTTATCTGCGATATTTAACCATCCTATAGTTGCTTTACAGCCACTTGCCCAATATTTAAAAAGGGTAGAATCTTTATATATAGCATTCGAACCAGCAGAGCCAACCCCTGGAGAAAACTGAGCGTTTACTAAATAACTTAGACTAACAAATAAAACAATAAATACATTATTCATAGTAAATCAAGGAATTAGGATTAAGTCCAACAGGAAACTTTTGGATAAATTCACCTGTAGTTGAAAAACGATGTATAAATCCTGTGTTGGTATAATAATTGGCATCAAAAACAAAAATTTGCTTCAAAGATGCAATATACTGCATTCGATATACTGTATTAATATTTGTTAATGAAATAAATGAAGCATTTAGGATAGAATTAGACTGCATATCCAACAATGAAATCGCTTCGGTGGAATAAAGAATAAGCTGATTTTCCATTTTTTCTATACCCGAAATATTGTTAGCTACTATACTCTGTACTAAAGTCGAACCAAGATGTATTTTTTTGAGTGAAGAAGGAATCGTGGAGAAATTTCCGCGGACATGTACATATAGGGTAGAATCATTTTGTACTACGATTTTCCCAGGATTCTTACCTACTATTATTTTATCTAATTCGACTAAACTTTTACAATCAATGACAGATAGCGTGGAATCTAAAGAAGGAATTAATCCGCCCGAATTGGAAACATACAAAAGTTTATTCACAACTAGCATATTTTCAGGATTACTTCCTACTTTAATTCTTTTTTCTACACTTAAAGTAGCAGTATCTATAACATCCACATACCCATCAAAACAAGAAACAAACATTTTACTACCATAAAATGCTAAATTTCTTGGTTGTTTCGCTACCCCATTTTCTTGCATCACAATCTGTTTTACCGACTGACCTGTACGAGCATTCAATACCTCTATCGTACTTGAAACATTAACAAGTACATATATTTTTGCTCCGTAACGCTGTAAATCATTTCCAGTATCTCCTAATTTTCTTCCTGTTTTTTGTAAAAAAAAATCTTCAGAAACTGTATTTGCGTTTAAATCTAACCACGACAAACTTGCATTATTCAAATTAAAAAGTCCTTCGTTAAGCACCAATAAACCATGTTTGAGTTCGGAGACATCCGAATTAATCGTTGTTGTTTTCTTTTTACAACCAACAAAAAAAAAAAGTAGTATCCAAAGACTAATTAAACGCATAACTCAAGGTCATTAAATAATTTCTACCTGGCATAACAAAGTAACTAATGTATTGATAAGTCGTATTCGTAAAATTTTTCAAGGTCAAACTCAATTTCAATTTATTCTTTTTATATGAATCCATTTTGTAATAGCACGTTAAATCAAATGTAGAAAAACCTAAAAGTTTATTCGACTCACTATTTTCATTCAACACATAGCGATTGGAGAGGGACGAGTTACTCAAAAAAATTCCTGTTTTATTATTCCACATCAACGAAATTTCGGATTGTAGGGTATGTATAGGAAAATATGCTAACTGATTTTTAAAGGTCGTAGAATGCTCATCCGAAATATCTTGCACTTTTTGAAAAGCATAATTGAATGAAGCATTTATCTCTAATTTGTTTGAAAGATTCCAATTTTTACGAAGCATCACATCCACACCAAGAATCTGTACCCTCCCAACATTCAAAATTGACCAAACAAATAAATTCTTAGTAGGGATCGCTAAAATTTTGTCATCCACCTTATTGTAATATCCATCTACACTCAAATGCAGTGAATTTTTCAAAAAACGATAGGATGTCCCTATTGCGTATTGCAAGGCTAACTCTGGTTTTAATTCTTTTTTGCCAAACGCATTATAGTATAATTCACTAAACGAAGGCATACGAAACGTTTGTTTGAACCAAGCCCTTGGCAAACCTAGTAAAGAATGATAGTTACGCTTTTCTAGTTGAAGATAGGTTGTCCAAGCAGTAGTATTTTTTACAGATGCTCCTTGATGATTTTGTAACGAATGATTTCCAACTTGAGCAGTAAAAGAGAGCGTTTTTAATGTTGCTTTCATTCCCAAAACCGACTGAAGGTGATAACGTTTTGGTGAAACAGCATATTGATTCGTTGCTGTCAAACTACTAAATGTATGTTCTAAACCACCATACAACATGAAAACACTGTCTTTTATTTTTCGGTTCATGGTCACCCCTGTTTGATTAATTGTATTAAAGTACCATTGATTTAATCCGCCCGAATTATTCAAATAGGATGGATCAATGTAATTCAAATAACCATAATTAAGGCTATTATAGATATTCATTTTCCCTTTCTCGCTTTTGTTTTCTATAACAACGTTAGCATACGTGTTTTGTTGATTTAATTGTTGATTTGAAGTTTCATTATATAATATCACGGCACCAGGCAATCCTCTTTCTGACTGATTGAAATGAATGGATGTTCTAATGTTCAAATTTGGATTCAAATCTTTCGAATAAATAATCCCACCAAATCCCTCATTCAATTGATTGTTTTTTCGCATACTTGTAGTACTAAAATTTCCATTTTCAATGGTGTAAGGATAATTCCCAGAAAAACTTCTATACTTTGCATAGACGCTTAACAAAGATTTAGCAACACTCCGTTTATAACTTCCATAGTTGTCGAACTGACCAAATGAACCTACTTTAGAAGTATATCTTACTTCCATCGTGTCGTTAGTTTGTTTATTTTCAAACGTATTTATAGATAATATATTTCCCTGCATTAAGGCTGAAATTGGTAGTAATTCATCAGATGGCACCCCTGAAGTGAAAGATAGACTATGTACATTATCTACTTGTAAATTACTTAAATCTAACTGACCAATCATCGTATTTTGAAGAGCGAATCCATCCAAAACAATCGCAGTATTGGTTCCGGAAATACCTCTATAGGCAATGGTTTTCATACCTCCGACACCACCGTAATTTTTCAACGTAATCCCTGCAATTTTTTGAGTCAATACTCCAATATCTTCAGGGGAAAATAATAAGATACTCTTAGAGGTAATACGTTGATTATCTCCC
>CANHRS010000070.1 GCA_947463445.1 Flavobacteriia bacterium
AAAATAAGCAATTGGAAAAAGGGCAGACATTACTTAATGAATTTAAGAATACGATCGTAACGGATATTTGTAAAGAAATTCAAGTTACTTAATGGAGATTTGGACAACCAAACAACCGAAGCTTTCCCAACGATATGGTCCTCAGGAACAAATCCCCAAAATCTAGAATCCGCCGAATTGTAACGGTTATCACCCATTAACCAATAATAGTTCATGTCAAATTTGTAGGTAGTTGTTGCTTTTCCATCAATTATGAATTTTCCGTTCTTTTCCACCAATGTATGACCTTCATATGCAGTAATTATACGTCTATATAAAGCAATATTTTTGGTGGTTAATGTAACTACAGAACCTTTAACAGGAATTGTTATTTTTTCGAAATTTGCAACTGAATTACCATGATTTACATCGCGTGGGAAATACCTAAGATTTTCTAATTTTTCAACCATATTAAAACCGGTTTTATGAGCTTGTAATCTGCTTTTAAAATCTTTTTTATTTGGTACATTCAATGCAAATTTAGCATTCGGAAAATCGTGTTTTAATTTTCGTAATTCGGAAAGTGTTAAATTCATTTCCAATTCCAATGTATTTCCATTATCGCTTAATATTGAGTAATCACCTCGCCATCCTCTAACATCATTGTTTGGGGTGTCAGTTGGTTCCAATCCATATTGCTCATACATCATATTTATAAATGAAGAAGAAGACCCTGTGTTCTGAAAATTTGAAACTTTGTATTGTAAATTTTGATTTTCTGCAATAAACGCTTTACTACCATTGATATATAAGATAGAATTTATAATTTCAAGCTTATCACCAGGTATACCGACACATCGTTTAATATAGTTTTCTCTTTTATCGACAGGTCGATAAATTAATCCAAAATGTTTAATTATTCTTCCTTCCCGATGGTCCATTGCTAATTTATCGACAGCCAACATTTTACGTGCTTTTGCCTTCCAAAAATCTAAATGGTCTATAAATTCAGACCCTTTACTTGCCATAATTCGAGACGTAGCATTTTTATAGGCAATCTCATACACTTGATTTGGTGTGTTTCTAAGTGCAGGATTACTCGTAACAATACTATCTGCTATACTACGCATGAATGCATCGCGACCATATTTTTGAAAAAACATACGTTCTGATTCATCGATTAAAATTCCATGGTAATCATGCCCCATTAATCCATACGGCATACGTGGGTCAAAAACCGCTGTATCCCCTGAAGGGTAGTTAAAAACAACGACGTCATTACGTTTTACCTTTCCTAAACCAGGCATACGTGTATAATTTATTGTTTCAATATCGGAATAGGATTTAACATTAATAAATGGGATATTATTATGTACCAATGGAAACGATACAGGAGTTACCGGAACTTTACTTCCATAAGCCAATTTGTTTACAAATAAGAAGTCACCAACCAATAACGTTTTTTCCATCGAACCCGTAGGAATCTGGAAAGGTTCAAAAACATACGTTCGGATTATACTAGCAGCAATCAATGCAAATAAAATGGTATCTCCCCATTCTTTGTAAGTAGATTTTTGTCCTGTTTTATCCTTACTGAAAAAACCAAAAATAAAAGCAACTACATGACCAAGAAATGGAACTGCTAAAAACAAAACAATATGATCGCCAATACGTCGAGTTTCTACATCTTTTGGATTTGCCCAATTAGTAGGAGCAATAACTTCGCTATCTTTTAATTTTGCCATTAATAAGTAAGGGAAGAATATCCCTTGTAAAGTATCTTGCCAAGAATATCTTCCAAATTTTCGGATATAACTAACGTTGACAACTGCCCACATCCATATGTGAATCCCCGGAAAAATCATTAATAAGGACCACCAAGGTTTATTAATTCCAATTTTAAATGCAACATAATAATTGTATCCTGGAATTAAAGCTTCCCAAGATTTACGGCCAGCTTTCTCAAAACTTGTCCACCACATAGCAAGGTAGGGGTGAACAAATAAGAATAAATAAAAATAAAGTACGTTCATAATGAATTTGTTGTCGAATTACATTTCTTTTAACATTTCGGAAATCGTGAACATTCCTTTTTTAGTAACGATCCATTCAGCAGATAAAACTGCTCCCAGTGCAAATCCACGACGATTGTGCGCTTGATGTGTAATAGAAATTGTGTCAATAGGGGAGTTGTATGCTACAGTATGTGTCCCAGGTACATCTGGAATACGATGTGCTATAACACCTAATTGACCTTCAGTGGTATGAGGCGTTTCACCTTCCGCACATACCCAAGAGAAATAGGAATGATTATTTTGAATAATATCGTTTGCTAAAGAAATAGCAGTTCCACTAGGAGCATCTACTTTTTGTGTATGATGTATTTCGTTTATTGAAGGTTTGTATTCCGAATAGGAACTCAATATTTGCGCTAGTTTACGGTTCAATTCAAAAAATAAATTCACACCAATACTAAAATTACTTGCATACAATAAACTACCATTGTTAGTTTCTACCATTTTTTCTACTTCCGTAATTTGTTCATTCCAACCAGTAGTTCCAACTACAATTGGTTTATTATTTTCCAATGTTTTATGTATGTGTTCTAGTGCTAAGTTTGGTTTTGTAAATTCAATTACAACATCCACCATATCAATATCTTTCACAGTTAAAGGAAAAACACTATTGGATTTAAATAAGATTTCGTGTCCACGTTCTATAGCAATTTCTTCAATCGCCTTACCCATTTTTCCATAACCTACTAATCCTATTTTCATAATTTATACTATTACGTGAAACAATTTTGTATTTTTCGACCTAAATATAAGGTTTTCTTCTTGATTTAGGTTTTGGTAAATTTTAAAATTCTATTTTTTAGCAAATTTTCTATATTAACTTCATTAATTGAAGTTGAATGTAAGTTGAACACCTGCTGAACGTTGTAGATAAGTAGGTTGAAGCTGCATAGTTATATTAGGACTTATGTCGAAATGAAGAAAATGAGCATCTATAGAAGCTTCGATAATCTGTAAAGCATAAATTCCACCAACTAACAAACCAAACATCGTACGTTTTCTAACAGCACTTTCATGTAAAAGAATTAAGTCGTTTGCAGTATAATTTGCCCATTTGGAAGAAATTAACATACTATTTTTTTCACGATTATAATATTCTGTCCGGATTTCACTTTCCGTTCTGACAGCATCTATAAATAATGAACCACTACCTACTAAAGCAACATAAATTAAAGGTACTTTCCAATAAGCTCCATACCGTCCTTTTGGACTATAATGTTGGTTGTATATTTGACCCGCTCCGGGAATAATAAAAGACCAAAATGCTGCCTTTTTCGGAGTATGTTTACTCAAAATTGAGGAATCCTGCGTATAAGTTTGATTTTTGGTAGTTATTTGACCGAAAAAAGTAAAACAATTAAAAAATAAAATGAAAGAGATTAATTTCATTTATTTAAAATTTCAATAATACGATTTAAATCCACTTCTGAATTGAATTGAATTGTGATTTTTCCAGAACCATTCGCAGCCTTTTTAATTTCTACCCTAGTAGACGTTTTGTCGGAATAGTGATTACAAAAATCACGTTGTACCGAATTGATAGAATTAATTTGTTGTGATGTTTTTATTGGTGCTGTTTTTACCTCAGAAACCCCATCACGTATCATCACTTCTAATTCACGCACAGATAACTGCTCATTTAAAACACGTTCGTGTAATTCTAATTGTAATTGTTCATCACCTGCAGAAACTAAAGCACGTGCATGACCCATGGAAATTTTACCATCGCGCACGGATTTTTGAATCTCAGCTGGTAACTTCAATAAACGTAAATGATTCGTAATACTGGATCTACTTTTAGCAATTTTTTGACTCATTTGTTCTTGAGTTAAAGAACATTCTTCAATAAGTCGTTGGTAGGAAAGAGCAACCTCAATGGCATTTAAATCTTCACGTTGAATATTCTCAACTAAAGCCATTTCGAGCATTTCCTGGTCATTTGCTACACGAACATAAGCTGGTATTTCGGTAAGTCCAGCGATTTGTGAAGCTCTAAATCTACGCTCACCAGAGATAAGTTGATATTTTCCTCTTCCTGTGCTTCGTAGTGTTAAAGGCTGAATAATACCATGTACCTCAATACTTTTACTTAATTCTTCTAATGCTTCTTGTTCAAAATGTGTGCGTGGATTAAAAGGATTAGCCTCAATATCTTGAATAGAAATCATAGATACAGATCCGATCGCTCCTTTATCATCGTTCGATGATTTGTTAGATAAGTCTGGAGCATTTTCCAAAAGAGCACCCAATCCTCTACCTAATCCTCCTTTTTTCTTTTGTTCAGCACCCATATTATAATGATATAGTTTTATCGTTGTTGGAAATATTAGTTAAATCATTTTTTTGCAAAATTTCACGTGCGAAATTTAAATAATTGATAGCACCTTTACTGGCTGCATCGTGCATAACTATCGTTTCTCCAAAACTTGGAGCCTCGGCTAATTTAGTTGTACGATGAACAACGGTTTCAAATACCAATTCTTGAAAATGTGCCTTTACTTCATCCACCACTTGGTTTGCTAATCTTAAACGAGAATCGTACATAGTGAGCAAAATACCCTCTATCTCTAATTTTTCATTTAATCTGCCTTGTACAATTTTAATCGTATTTAACAATTTACTTAAACCTTCCAAAGCATAATACTCACATTGTACTGGTATAATTACAGAATCTGCTGCAGTTAAGGCATTTAATGTAATCAATCCTAAAGAAGGAGAACAATCAATAATGATAAAATCGTAAGAATCTCGTACTTTTTGCAAAGCATTACGAAGCATGAATTCACGATTTGGTAAGTTAATCATTTCTAATTCTGCACCTACTAAATCCATATGAGAAGGTAAGATGTCCAAATGTGGATTATCTGTTTTAATTATGATTTCGCGTGGATCGATATCATTAATCAAACATTCATACAAGTTTCGAGTGTTTTTAGGGTCTAATCCAACGCCAGAAGTAGCATTTGCTTGAGGATCTGCGTCCACCAACAAGGTTCTTTTTTCTAAAACGCCCAAACTTCCACTTAAATTAATTGAAGTAGTTGTTTTTCCAACTCCACCCTTTTGATTCGCAACAGCAATAATCTTACCCATTTCTTTGAATTTTGACTATAAAGATAAACTATTCAGGAAGGAAATTTAAAGATTTCAAACAAAATAGTTATTAACTTTTGTTGTTAGAAATTCAAATTAAAGACTATCAAAGGTAAATGAATCATCCGTTTTATCATTTCGAACAAAAGAATCTGTTCTAAAATCTCCGGATTCATTTAATTCATTTAGTTTATCCATTATTTCATCTAATCCTTCTTTAAATTTAGCAAAATCTTCTTTGTATAAAAAAATTTTATGCTTCTGAAAATACTCTCTACCATCTTCAAACACTTTTTTACTTTCAGTTAATGTTAAATAGAGTTCATTTCCTTTGGTAGTTTTTATGTCAAAAAAGTACGTTCTTTTCCCTGCTTTTACAGATTTACTAAATACTTCATCATTGCGATCATTTCTTTTTTCATATTCCATAATCAATAGATTAAAAAGTTAATAAAAAATTAGCTTGTCAATTAAGCATTATTTAAGTCATAAATATACAGCTTAATTTTATTAATTACCATGTTAATACACTAGTTTTTAAGTGAATTAATACATGTAACATCTATTTCACATGCTAATAACGTAAAACTTTATTCTTCGTTATTATTTTTTCCTCGGACGAGGAATTACCGGAGTATGAACACCACCACCACCAGGTGCACTTTTATCGGATGGATCCACCCATTCATTTGGTACTTCTACTTCCATTGTTTTGCCTGTAGCCGGATCAATGGTGGTTTGCTTAATGGTTTGTCTATCTGGCGAATTAACTCCAATCACATCTTCTTTCAATACCCATTTTTCTTCTTCGAATACATATGCGTCATGCGACATATCAGGAACGTAATATTCATAAAACCCTGTCATTGAAGGTGATTCAGGGGAAAGGTGGTCGAAGATTATGCGTTCTAAATTTATTTCATATTTCAAACTCATCATCGATTTTTTTGAATATTCAAAACATACACGTCGTTTTACTTCCAGCTTATTTTTAAAAATCAAATCTCCAAATTTGACATGTGTACCATTTATGCTTATTACATCGATTAATTTAGAATGACTCAAAGTTCCGTTACTTCTCCATCCTAATAAGGTATATATTTTTTTAGACCCTTTTTCGACTGGGATTATTTTGTAATAGAGAGCACCATACCAATTTTTTTCTGTTAATACTTCTTGTGAGTTAGGGGTTATAGAATTCTTTTCTAAAAATTCAATGACTTTATTTTTTTGTTTACGTTTTCCTTTTCTAACTAAAAAACAATAAAATCGATTTGAAGCATCTTCCATTTCTACATTCCAACAATAAAGTTTAAAAGCATTGTCTGGACTTGTTATTATACCTAACGAAGTTAGTGATTCAAAAGAATAGCTATAAGATGTAGGATACTGAATCGTTTCCAATAAATAATCCCTAAAAACAGCGTTAGCGTTTATTTTATCCTGATCTGTGGAAGAATTGCGAAGTGTATTTAAAAAAATAACCAATCGTTTTTCACGATTGGTTATTAATGTATCTTTTTGACTAAAAAATGATGTGGATATTAGACATAAAAGGAAGATAGATACTGCTTTCATATCTTAATAACGTACATTAATTTAATTTAGTATTACAAATGCATGAAATCTTTTTTTGCTAATAATTCATCCTCAGATTCGTTATGATTTGGATCATCTACACAACAATCTACTGGGCAAACAGCTGCACATTGAGGCTCATCATGAAAACCTACACATTCTGTACATTTATCTGTTGCTATATAATAGACATCCATATCTACTGGTTCAAAAGCGTGTTGAGCATCAACATCATCTCCATTCAATGTAGTAATCATTCCTTTTAACGAAGTACCATCTGAATATCTCCATTCTGCACCACCTTCATAAATTGCATTATTTGGACATTCCGGCTCACAAGCTCCGCAATTAATGCATTCATCCGTAATCATTATAGCCATAACAAATCTTTATTTATTTTTTTGCAAATATAGTATCCTTAAATAAATTACTGAACTAACAAAGTTCTTTTATTTCATTCATTATTTTCAATGCAAATTTATTTGCATTTTCCTCTGTATTACTCTCAGAATATATGCGAATAATTGGTTCCGTATTACTTTTACGTAGGTGAACCCATTCATCTCCAATATAAATCTTCACACCATCTAACGTATCTACTTCTTCATTTTTATATTTTTCAGCCATTTGACTTAAAATAGCATCCACATTTATTGAGGGAGTTAATTCAATTTTATTTTTAGAAATCGTATAGGTTGGATAAGAATCTCTTAATTCAGAACATTTGATAGCTTTTTTTGCTAGATGCGTTAAAAATAAAGCAATGCCAACCAATGCGTCGCGTCCATAGTGAGATGCAGGATAGATTATTCCACCATTTCCTTCTCCTCCAATCACTGCATTTTGTGCTTTCATTTTGGAAACAACATTTACTTCACCAACTGCTGCTGCAAAATAGGTGAGGCCACGCGCCTCTGTAATATCTCTAAGTGCTTTTGTGGAAGACATATTTGAAACCGTTGTACCAGGTGTATGAGATAATACATAATCCGCAACAGCAACAAGTGTATATTCTTCACCAAACATAGAACCATCCTCACAAACCATTGCTAATCGATCAACATCTGGATCAACAGTTATACCTAAATCAGCACCAACATCTTTGATTTTTTGTGCTAAATCAGTTAAATGCTCAGGTAAAGGTTCAGGGTTATGCGGAAAGTTACCTGTTGGTGTACAATAAATCTCCGTAATTTTTGTAACCCCTAATGCTTTTAAAAGTGCTGGAACAAAAATTCCACCTGTGGAATTTACTGCATCTACAACAATTGAAAAATTTGCTTTTTGGATTGCTTCTACATCCACTAATTCTAAATTTAAAACTGCATCAATATGCTTTTGTAAATATGAATCATCGTTTGAAATAACACCTAAATCATCTACATCTGCAAAATCAAAGGCTTCTTGTTCTGCAATTTCAAGTAATAATTCTCCTTCGGATCCGGAAATAAACTCACCTTTCGAGTTTAATAATTTCAAAGCATTCCACTGTTTTGGATTATGACTAGCAGTAAGAATAATCCCTCCATGAGCGTTTTCTAGAGGTACAGCAATTTCTACGGTTGGGGTAGTCGACAATCCTAGGTTTACAACATCGATTCCTAATCCAATCAGTGTACTGCAAACCAAATCAGATATCATCTGTCCAGACAACCGAGCATCACGACCAATAACAACTTTTATTTTTTTTGCTGGATATTGATTTTTTAACCAAGTACCATATGCAGCAGAAAACTTTACAGTATCTATAGGAGTAAGTCCATTATCTACTTTACCACCAATAGTTCCTCTAATACCAGATATAGATTTAATTAATGTCATACTACTTATTTTTCAAAAGATTTTTTTAGTGCAATCATTTTTATACAAGCAATCGCACATTCTATTCCTTTATTCCCATGAATTCCTCCAGAACGATCAATAGACTGTTGTATTGTATTATCTGTTAATACACAAAAGGAAATAGGGGAGTTGTATTCCAACATTACCTTCATAATTCCATCCGTTGTACCTTTACAAACAAAATCAAAATGTTTAGTTTCTCCTTGAATAACAACACCAATCGCTATAACACCATCCACATCAGTTTCGTCCAACATCCATTGAGCAGCTAATGGCAATTCAAAAGCTCCGGGTACATAACGTAACAAAATGTTACTTTCAGGTACATTATTTTCTAACAAAGCTTGTTTAGCTCCTGTTAACAAATTATTCGTAATTGAATCGTTCCATTCAGAAACAACAATGCCGATTTTAAAATCGGCAGCGTTAGGTATTGAATCTTTGGAATACTCTGATAAGTTCTTTAAAGAAGTAGCCACAATTATTTTCTATTTTTAGTTCTTGCAATGTATTTATCAATAGACTTAGAATTAGAGAAATTTAAATAGTTCCCTTTAATTCTAGTATATAATTCATTTGCCTCTTCAAAGTTTTTCATTTCTTCTGCTACAAGTGCAGCTTTAAACAAAAAAGATGGAGTTGTTAAATCATTTTCGTTTTTTTCTGCAGCTTCTAAATACAAATCTAATGCTTCTTGGTATTTACCTAATTCAGAATTACAATCGGCCATCAAACCTAATTTATAAACAGAAACATACGTGTCGTTTACATCCACATCTTCTAAAGATTCGATTGCTTTTTTAAAATCACCTTTTGACATATATTGACGCGCTAAAACAAATTGAGCAATTTCTCCTCCTTGCTTACCGTCGTATTTTTTTACAACAGGCTCTAATTCATTGATAGCAGCATCTGTAGAGTCTTTAACAGCTAAGTTTAAACCTCTATAATAAGATTCTTTAGATTTTTCATTGCTTGGAGACCAAATAAACTGACGATATGCAAAGTATAATACCAATAAACCTAGAACAGAACCTAAACCATAAGTAGCAAAACGAAGATTTTTGTTCGTTTGTAATTGACTTTTAAAGTCATTTAAAGAAAATTTTTCAAGCATAATTGCAATATTTTGAATGCAAAAATAATATTTTTTTAAAAGTATTACGTAAAATAATGCAAGAAAGAATACAAGATACTAACAATCAAGATGTGTATTTTATACATTTGTATTATTCAATCCTTTTTTTGCATAAATATACACACATGAACCTAGTTGAATTTGTTTTAAACCAAACAAACCATATTTCTGAAAAATCAATTTCTAATACGATAAAATTATTACAAGAAGGAGCTACAATTCCTTTTATTTCCAGATATAGAAAAGAACTTACAAATAATTTAGACGAAGTTCAAATAACGGAAATTCGTGATTCAATTCGGAAATTTGAAGAATGTAAACAACGACAAAAAACAATTATTAAATCTATCGAGGATCAAGGTAAGCTTACGAAAGAAATTCTAGAAAAAATTGAAAATACATTCGATATTACTACCCTAGAAGATATATATCTTCCTTACAAACAAAAAAGATTAACTAAAGGCGAGAAGGCTAAGAAATTAGGTTTAGAACCCTTAGCTAAAATTATTTTTAGTCAAAAAGGAGGTAATCCATTTGAAATAGCCAATCAATATCTTAGTGATGAGATTGAAAATGAAGATGATGCCATTCAAGGGGCGAAAGATATTATTGCTGAATGGATGAATGAAAATATACATGTTAGGTCGCGTTTACGAAATTTATATAATCGAAAATCTACTATTACTTCTAAGATTATGAAAGGTAAAATGCAGGATGGTGAAAAATATAAAGATTATTTTGAATTTTCAGAAGCGATAACTAAAATTCCATCACACCGTTTTCTAGCAATTTATCGCGGTGAACGTGAAGGTATCTTGAGTGTAAAAGTACAACCAGATAAAGAAGAAGCCATAGAAGTAATGGAGCGATTTTTTGTTAAAACAAATGATTATTCTGGAAAAATCGTCGCAGAAACTTGTAAAGAAGCTTATACACGTTTATTGTCTTCTTCTTTAGAAAATGAACTTATCAGCCAAGCAAAAATTAAAGCTGATAAAGATGCAATTCGTGTATTTACATCAAATCTAAAACAGTTACTTTTAGCTGCTCCACTTGGTGCGAAACGCATATTAGCAATTGATCCAGGATTCAGAACAGGTTGTAAAGTAGTATGTTTAGACGAAAAGGGAGAGTTAATTTTTAATACAACAATTTTTCCACACGCTCCTCAAAACGAGAGAGATAAATCATCATCAAAATTAAGTCAGTTAGTACAAATGTATAAAATTGAGGCAATTGCAATTGGTGATGGTACTGCAGGAAGAGAGACTGAAAACCTTGTTCGACGTATTAAATTTGACAGGGACTTACAAGTATTTATTGTCCGTGAAGATGGTGCTTCCATTTATTCAGCAAGTGCGATTGCACGAAAAGAGTTTCCAGATTATGATGTAACCGTTCGTGGTGCTGTTTCAATTGGAAGAAGATTAATGGATCCTTTATCTGAACTCGTGAAAATTGAACCTAAATCAATAGGAGTAGGGCAATATCAGCATGAAGTGGACCAAAAAATTCTAAAAAACTCACTCGATGATGTGGTAATTTCTGCTGTAAATAAAGTAGGAGTAGATTTAAACGTTGCGTCGCCTTATTTAATACAATATGTTTCTGGATTAGGCCCAGGAATAGCTGAAAACATAGTAAGGTATAGAAATGAAGTTGGAGTTTTTAAAAATCGAGAGGAGTTAAAAAAGGTTAAGTTATTAGGAAATAAGGCTTTTGAACAATGTGCAGGTTTTTTAAGGATAACAGATGGTGAAAATCCATTAGATAATTCTGCAGTTCATCCTGAATCATATAATCTTGTAAAACAAATTGCAACTAAAACTGGATATCAAATTATAGAATTAATAGGGAATGAA
>CANHRS010000071.1 GCA_947463445.1 Flavobacteriia bacterium
CATGTACCTTGAGTTTGTTAACTTGGAATGATGCAGAAGGAAAGTCTACCATGTGGCATTCATCTGCGCATTTGATGGCTGAGGCTTTGGAGTTTTATTATCCAGGTATTAAATTGGCTATAGGTCCGCCTGTAACAAACGGGTTTTACTATGATGTTGATTTTATGGATTATTCTATAAAAGAAGAAGATTTGGTGAAGGTGGAAAATAAAATGAAAGAATTGGCGAAAGAAAAATTAAAGTTTGTTCGTCAAGAGATTTCTAAAGCAGATGCAATTGCTTATTTTACAGAGAAAAACGATCCATATAAGTTAGAATTACTGGAGAATTTGGAGGATGGAAACATCACTTTTTATACGCAAGGTAATTTTACCGATTTGTGTCGCGGTCCACACATTCCGGATACATCCCCTATTAAAGCGGTTAAATTAACTTCTATCGCTGGAGCATATTGGCGTGGTGACGAGAAGAACAAGCAGTTAACACGTATATATGGTATTACTTTTCCTAAGCAAGCTGAGTTAACGGAGTATTTAGAGAAAGTAGAAGAAGCGAAGCGAAGAGACCATAGAAAGTTAGGGAAAGAATTAGAGTTGTTTACCTTTTCACAACGTGTTGGTCAAGGGTTGCCATTGTGGTTGCCAAAAGGAGCTGCATTACGCGAACGACTTGAAAACTTTTTAAAGAAAGCGCAAAAAAAATCTGGATATGAGCAAGTTATTACTCCGCATATTGGTAGTAAAGAATTGTATGTATGTTCAGGTCACTATGAGAAGTACGGCGCAGATTCGTTTCAGCCAATTAAAACGCCAGATGCAAACGAGGAGTTTTTATTAAAGCCGATGAATTGTCCACATCATTGTGAGATTTTCAAGTCTAAACCACGTTCTTACAAAGATTTGCCTGCTCGTTTTGCTGAATTTGGTACTGTGTATCGTTATGAGCAAAGTGGAGAGTTACATGGATTGACACGTGTGCGCGGGTTTACGCAGGACGATGCGCATATTTTTTGTACGCAAGATCAGGTTTTAGGAGAGTTTAAGAAGGTTATAGATTTAGTGTTATATATTTTTAAGACATTGAAGTTTGATAATTTCAAGGCGCAAATTTCCTTGAGAGATCCTGAGAATGACACTAAATATATTGGTTCGGATGAAAATTGGGCGAAGGCAGAAGCTGCGATTATAGAAGCTGCTGCAGATAAAGGTTTACCTACAGTTGTAGCGTATGGTGAAGCAGCATTTTATGGTCCCAAATTAGATTTCATGGTACAAGATGCTTTAGGTAGAGAATGGCAGTTAGGAACTATTCAGGTAGATTACAATTTACCAGAGCGTTTTGAGTTAGAATATACTGGTAGTGATAATGCGAAGCATCGTCCTGTAATGATACATCGGGCGCCTTTTGGTTCGATGGAACGATTTGTAGCAGTATTGTTAGAACATTGTGCTGGAGATTTCCCATTGTGGTTGGCAACAGAGCAGGTGTATATTTTACCGATTAGTGATAAATACAACGAGTTTGCTGAAAATGTGTGTAATTTGCTAAATAATTCCGATATTCGCTCTTTCGTTGACGACCGAAATGAAAAAATAGGAAAGAAAATTCGTGAGGCAGAGCTTAAAAAGGCTCCATTTATGTTAGTAATTGGAGAGAAAGAGTTTGATAGTCAGACGGTTTCAGTTAGACAAAGAGGGGTAGGAGATTTAGGGTCTATGACTCTAGAAGCTTTTACAGAGACCATTGAAGTCGCAATAAAAAATGAATTAGCAACAAATGCTTTAGTTACTGAATGAGAAAAGAGCCAAGAAAAAGATTAGTACCTCAACAAGAGCCTGATCAGCACAAAATTAACGAGAAGATTTCTGCAAAAGAAATACGACTTGTCATGGAAAGTGAAGAACCAAAAGTGATGTCTACGTATGATGCTATTAAATTAGCAGAAGAACAAGAGATGGATTTGGTAGAGATTTCACCTAACGCTGTTCCTCCGGTTTGTAAAATAATGGATTATAGAAAGTTTTTATATAATCAAAAAAGAAAACAAAAGGAATTAAAGGCAAAACAAAGTAAGGTCATAATTAAGGAAATACGTTTTGGTCCGAATACAGATGAACATGATTTTCAGTTTAAGTTAGTACATGCTAAGAAATTCTTGGAAGAAGGTTCAAAAGTTAAGGCATATGTTTTCTTCCGAGGTAGAACTATTGTGTTTAAGGATCGTGGAGAGATTTTATTACTACGTTTTGCGCAAGAGATTGGTGATTTAGGTGTATTAGAATCGATGCCAAAATTAGAGGGTAAGCGTATGATAATTATGCTTAATCCTAAAAAAGGAAAATAGGAGATTGTCGCGAGACAAAAAATAGCTGATATAGAGGTAACACTTAAAAAAAAGTAAAGATGCCAAAAATGAAAACTAAATCCAGTGCGAAGAAGAGATTCACGATAACTGGAAGTGGTAAAATCAAGAGAAAACACGCTTTTAAAAGCCACATTCTTACGAAAAAAACTAAAAAGCAAAAGAGAAATTTGACACATGCAGGACTTGTTCATGCTTCAGATGAGTCAAATATCAAATTGCAATTATGTATGAAATAGTTTCATACAGGTTCAACGTTTAACCCAATAGTGGAGTACATAAGCCTTCTGTAATAGTGGAGCACCCTCTTTTAAAAAACAAAAAAATATGCCAAGATCGGTAAATCATGTGGCTTCAAGAGCGAGAAGAAAATCGTTCATGAAGTTAGCCAAAGGTTACTTTGGAAGAAGAAAAAATGTTTGGACAGTAGCGAAAAATGCTATTGAAAAAGGTTTGAATTACGCCTATGAAGGCCGTAAACAAAAGAAAAGAAATTTCCGTTCGTTATGGATTGCTCGTATTAATGCGGGTGCTCGTCAACACGGATTAAGCTATTCTCAATTTATGGGTGCTGTTCATAAAAGCGGAATTGAATTAAATCGTAAAGTTTTAGCTGATTTAGCAATGAATCATCCTGAAGCTTTCAAAGCAGTTGTAGATACTGTAAAAAAATAATAAGTAACTGACTCTATATCGCATAAAAAAAAGGCTCTCATTTGAGGGCCTTTTTGATTTTATATACTTTCTTTCGTGTTTTCAATCATATTTGCTAGGAAGTCTCTCGCGCGAAAGAGTTGTGCTTTTACGGTTCCTAGCGGTAGGTTAAGTGTTTCGGATATCTCTTCGTAGCTTAACTCGTCAAAGTATCTTAGTTCAACTAATTCGCGGTATCTAGGTTTTAGTTTTGTTACAAGATTCCGCATCATCTTGACTTTTTGTGCGTGTATTATAGCTTCTTCTGGATTGTGCACGTCTGTGCGCGCATCGAAATGAATAATTTCTCCATCATCCGTAGTGTATCCAGCGTCCATGGATGTTACCTTAATACGTTTTTTTCGAATAAAATCGATGCAATTGTTGGATGCTATTTTAAATAGCCAGGTACTAAAGGCAAAATTCGGGGAATATTGTTCTAAACGGCTGAATGCTTTTCCAAATGCTTCAATGGTAAGGTCGTCGGCATCATCTGTGTTTTTCACCATTTTAAACATCATGAAATAGATCGAGTCTCTATAGCGTTCCATTAATTCCGCGTAAGCAGCCTGACTGCCTTTTTTTGCTGCATCCAGAAGGACTAGGTCGTGTTTGGCTTTATCAGATAAATTTTCGCTTACTTCCATTTTGAAATTCTTGGTTTTTCAGAAGTATAGAATAAAACAGGCAGTAAAATTGCATAGAATAACTCAAAGAATGGGAAGAATAGAATGAAATTTTTGCCTTTTAATTTAGCAAAACATCTACCTTGTATGATCCATTTAAGTGTTATTGCAGTTACAAAAATACTACTTGTGAAAAGAATATACTCCGTATCAAACAGTAAAGTAACAAAAGAAAACCATAGTAATAGAAGGGATAAAGGATAGATTCCTAACAATGCTTTTTTAATAACCTGGTATTTTCCAGCGGTGGAGTAGTGTCTTGATTTTTGTGCTACCCAAGTTTTCCAAGTGTTTTTAGGTGTAGAATAACAATAGGTTTCTGGGTTAAGTTGAATGTTATAGCTGTTTATTTTTGTTGCTTCTTGTATGAATAAATCATCATCCCCAGAGCTAATAGCGTAGTGGGATTTAAAACCACTAACCGATTTGAATGCGCTTTTCGTGTAAGCTAAATTTCTACCTACGCCCATGTAAGGAGTTTTAGCTAGTGCAAATGAGAAGTAGTTCATGGCGATAAAAATGGTGTCGAAACGAATCACTTTATTTAGGAATCCAGCTTCTTCTTGGTAGGGACCATATCCAAGAACAATTTGTGTGTTGTTTGCAAATCCCTCTACCATGCCTTTTAGCCATTGATTACTGTTTGGCTGACAATCGGCGTCTGTAAATACCAGGTGTTCGTGTAGTGCAGATTTGATACCTAATGTAAGCGGGAGTTTTTTTCCTATCCCAATATGTTTACTTCTTTCGACCTCAATCATTCTGAGGTGTGGATATTGCATTTTATAAGCATTAATAATGTGGTAAGATTCATCAATCGATTGGTGATTCACCACAATTACTTCAAAATTTGGGTAGTCTTGTTCTAGAATCAGTGGTAGGTTTGCGAAAAGGTTGTCTGAATCATTTCTTGCAGCAATAATAATGGATACCGGAGGTTGCTCGTCATTTTTATTGTTTTTTTTCTTGAAAGAAGTAAAGGCTAAACGACTGAAAAAGTAGAAGATGAATACCAGTTGAATTGCAACACAAAGTGCAAAAAGGCAAAAGATAAAAAGTGAAAGTTGTGTTTCAAAACTTGGTAAAATTTCCATTTTATATATCCTTTTCGTTAAAAATGAATGAAATCAGTAAATAGCAGTTATCTTTGCCGTGTTTAAATTAGGACACAAATATATGCATTTTGAACTTCATCATACGGATTCTGCCTCAAAAGCGCGCGCAGGCGTTTTACATACAGATCATGGAATCATTGAAACTCCAATATTTATGCCTGTTGGTACAGCGGGTACTGTAAAAGGTGTTCATCAGCATGAGTTGAAAGAAGATGTTAAGGCGCAAATTATTTTAGGGAATACCTATCATTTATTTTTACGACCAGGATTAGATGTGTTAAGTGGTGCAGGTGGTTTGCATAAGTTTATCAATTGGGATGGACCAATTTTAACAGATAGCGGTGGTTATCAAGTGTATTCACTTTCAAATTCTAATAATATTACGGAAGAAGGTGTACGTTTTCAATCCCATCACGATGGAAGTTATCATTTTTTCACACCTGAGAGAGCTATTGAGATTCAGAGAGTAATCGGTGGAGATATAATTATGGCCTTTGATGAATGCACTCCTTATCCATGTGATTATGCGTATGCAAAGAAGTCGTTAGCGATGACCCACCGATGGTTGGGAAGGTGTTTTGATGCGATGGATAAAACAGCTCCGTTGTATGGACATAATCAAGCATTATTTCCAATTGTACAAGGAAGTACCTATAAAGATTTACGCACAGAGTCTGCAGAAGTTATAGCTTCCTTTGATGCAGTAGGTAATGCCATTGGAGGACTCTCAGTTGGAGAACCAGACGAGGATTTATATGAAATGACGGATTTGTTATGTTCTATTTTACCAAAAGATAAACCACGTTATTTAATGGGAGTTGGAACACCAGCTAACTTATTAGAATGCATTGCATTGGGTGTGGACATGTTTGATTGTGTAATGCCTTCACGTAATGCGCGTCATGGTATGTTGTTTACATGGGAAGGTACCATTAATATAAAAAACGAAAAATGGAAGTGTGATTACTCTCCTTTAGATTCGAAAGGAGGGTCGTATGTAGATGTGACATACTCCAAGGCTTATTTGCGTCATTTAATTAAATCGAATGAAAACTTGGGAATACAGATAGCAACCTTACATAATTTGAATTTTTATTTGTCCTTGGTTAAGGAGGCGAGAAAACGTATTTTGGATGGTACATTTACCACTTGGAAGAATCAATTAGTACCAATTTTAAGTCAACGATTATAGTTGTATGCTTACCATATTAGATAGATATATTATAAAAAAATTCTTGTCGACATATTTTTTTATGTTGGGAATTATAATGTTGCTGTCTATGGTTTTTGATATTTCGGAAAAGTTAAGTGATTTTGTTTCAAATAAAGCGCCGATAGATTTAATATTTACAGAGTATTATTTGAATTTTTTGGTCTATTACGGGAATACATTTTCGTCCATTATTGTTTTTATTTCTGTTATTTGGTTTACTGCAAAGATGTCTCAAGATTCGGAAATAGTTCCGATGTTATTTAGTGGAAGACCATTTATTCGTATTTTAAAACCATATGCTATAAGTGCTACAGTGTTATTATTACTCTCCATTTTTATAAATCATTATTTACTTCCAATTTCGAACAAAATTCGCTTAGATTTTGAAGAGAAATATTATCGCGCGAATATGATCGTTGAGAATTATCATGCGGAGTTTAATAAAGAAAAGTATGTCTATTTTTCTTCGTACAATAATGAAGATAATATTGTATATCATTTTACTATGGAGCAATGGAGTAAGTCTAATGCACCATTGTATTTTGTTCGTGCTACAATGGCAAAGAATTATCCTGGCACATTTCGTTGGGAATTAACCAATTATTATGAGCGTAAGATTGGAGATACCGAGGATAAACTATCGGTAGGACAAAAAAAGGATACCGTATTTACATTTAAAATTGAAGATTTAGCTTATCGCGATAATCGCAGTGAGATCATGAATGATTCTGATTTGAATGCGTTTATAGCAAGAGAGGAGGCTAAAGGTTCACCAAATGTCGCGGTACATAAAATAGTATTATATCAGCGGACAGCTATGCCATTTGCTGTGTATGTACTTACGTTAATTGGAGTTGCGGTATCGAGTCGCAAGAAGCGGGGTGGTATTGGTTTAAATATTGCAATAGGATTAGGATTTGTATTTATATATATATTTTCGATGAAAATTGCTTCGGTTGCAGCGATTAATGTAGGTTTCCCTCCTTTGTTAGCCGTTTGGATTCCGAATATATTGTTTACACTTGTAGGCGTTTATTTATATAAAATTTCACCAAAATAAAAGAAGTATGTTTGGAAATAATCAACAAGAGATGCTTTTGAAAATGCAACAAGCGATGGAAGAAAGCAAGCGCAAATTGGAAGAAATAACCGTTAGTGGCGAAGCAGGTGGAGGGTTGATTCGTGTTGATTTTAATGGGAATCGGAAGTTGACCAATTTAGAGATAAATGCGTCTTTGCAGGATATAGATAAAGATGATTTAGAAGATTTATTAGCTGTTGCGATAGGGAAAGCTTTAGCAGAAGTTGAAATCGTGCATGAACGCACCATGTCTTCTTCCGCAATGAATTTCTTGCCTAAATTTTAGATGCAAAAAACGGCATTACGTTCTTTATATTTAGCTAAGCGAAAACAGTTAAGTTCGCAAGAGAAGGCATTATTTGAAGAACAAATAGTGGATATTCTTTTCGCACATTTTTCGTTTTCTGGGAGTGTTACTAGTTGTTTTCTTCCGATAGAAGCAAAGCATGAAATAAATACATGGGGTATCCTTGCAGGAATTCAAAAAAATCATGGTCAGATTGCTATTCCTGCGTGGGATACAGTAAGAAATGCATTAGTTCATCGAATGTATACCGATGAAATGCAGATTGCAGTTAATTCATTTGGAATACCAGAACCTCAAAATGGTATTGTTATTTCAAACGATGTATTTGATTATGTGTTAGTACCATTATTGGCAGTGGATCGAATGGGTGCAAGGGTAGGGTATGGTAAAGGCATTTATGATCGGTTTTTAGCGGAATGTTCTCCAAAAACACTATTTATAGGGTTGTCATTTTTTGAATTAATTGATTGCATTGAAGATACGGATGTATATGATATTCCTTTACATTATTGTATCACACCAACGAAATGTTATAGGTTTGAAAAATAATTCAGGTAACCAAGGTAAATTTCATTTGCTTGCAATTTTTGGAATACCGGTTTTGCTCGTGTTAGTTTTTGTAGTGCAAATAATTTGGCTGGTAATTGCTTATCTTGTTTTATTCTTGTTGGTTACGCGGTATCTGTTTAGGCGAAGATGAAACATTAAATTCATTTCTACGTATCTATTAGTTAGAAAATAACAGTATGTTACGTAGTTTTTCATGTAGTATTATTCTTATTGTTTGGGTTGTTACATGTTCCGTGCGACCAAATCCAGTGCAACGCGGTGTGTTTGCAGGTAAGGTATGTGTACAAGGTAATGGTGATTTATATATCTTTTTTGCTTTTTTAGACAATGGGGTAAATTTGACGCATATGAAAGTCTTAACGAAAGATGAGTTTATAAAGTTTGCATCCGGTTATTGGCCAAGTATTTATAATCCAGAGCGTAGGGATTATTTCAAAGAGCATCAATTAGATTGTGGAGTTGTGAAACATCCAGAGTTTCATCAAAACATTTCTGTGTGTGTACCCTTAGATTCCTTATGGAAAATTCGTTATTCTATGTATCCTTTTACCAACAATAATGATAAAGGTTGGAGTGAAGGGGTGTATCGACCTTCGGATAAACAGAGTATGTATTTGTTGCAGAGGTATGGAGTACATAGTTTTGAAACCAATTATTTTTTAGATGAAAAATTTTGGTTATTACTTCATGACATTCAAGATACCGCATGGGTTTCCATGTATAAATCACTATAATTTGTATTTTAGTATAAAAAATATTTTATGGCTAGAATTTTTCTTTTTACTGCGTTTTTTAGCGTTTTAAATTCTTTTTATTCATTTTCGATAATCCAACCGTTGCCTAGTTATGTGGTTGAAAAGGTTTTATATTCAGGATATTCCTCTGTACCTAGTTTGGTAGTTTTTTCCAAGGGGAAGGAAATTTCTTTATCGGGAGTGACCTCTTTTTTATCCACTTATTTCGAAGATGGCACTACATTTTCCTTGAAGTTAGTTGATTCTCAAACAGACGAATTAGGGTATGTACATTATCGTTATCAGCAAATGATTGGTGGAATACCAGTTACTTATGCTTATTATATGGTGCATACCCAAGGGCAGCGGGTTGTGTCCATGCATGGACAATTATTTGATCGCATTCATGGAGCAAGCAAGCAGATAGAAGTTCCAAATGCGATACAAAGTGCGCGCGATTTTGTGTCTGCGGAGCGTTATATGTGGGAAGATATTTCGGAGGAAACATTATTGAAACGACAAACAGGTGATATAGATGCTACCTATTCTCCTAGTACTGAATTGGTTTATTTTGTATCGCCTTCCGATTTATATCGTCCGGCAAGATTGGCCTATAGAACTACAATTTATGCATCAAAGCCATTATCGAAGCAAGCGGTTTTTGTAGATGCTACGCTTGGAACTGTTTTGTTTGCAGAAAATTTATTGCATTTCAAAGATGTGAAAGGAGTTGCAAATACCGTTTATAGTGGTGTACAGACTATTACTACCGATAGTACAGGATCTGGATATGTATTACGTGAAACTGGAAGAGGATCAGGGATAGAGACGTATAATTTACGAAACACTACTAATTTTTCATCTGCTGTTGATTTTATCGATAAGAATAATGTTTGGGATACCATCAATGTACAAAAGGATCAGTATGCCGTAGATGCCCATTGGGGTGCTGAGAAAACATATGATTATTATTTGGAAAAACATGCACGAAATAGTATCGATAATAAAGGGTTTAAACTTATAAATATGGTGCATTATGGAACTTCGTTTGGGAATGCATATTGGGATGGGAATCGAATGGTTTATGGAGATGGAGATGGGGTTAATACAAAAAATCCCTTAGTTTCATTAGATATTATTGGACATGAAATTACGCATGGATTAACTTCTAGTACTGCAAAATTGGTTTTACAAAATGAGTCGGGCGCATTGAATGAGTCGTTTAGTGATATTTTTGGGGCGACAATAGATTGGTATGCACGACTAGACAAGGCAAATTGGAAAGTTGGGGATGAGATAAGTCCAATTTTTCGATCGTTAGAAGATCCAAGTTCTACAAAGCATCCGGATACGTATCAGGGCGAATATTGGATACCACTTAATGGGAGTGATTATGGCGGGGTTCATAGCAATAATGGAGTTCAAAATTATTGGTATTATTTATTGGTGCAGGGTGGTTCAGGTACAAATGATTTAGGCAAAACCTTTAGTGTTAAGGGAATTGGAATTGATAAGGCAGCCGCAATTGTCTATCGAAATTTGACCGTATATATGACTAGTTTATCCAATTTTCAGGATGCTCGTTTTTATTCCATACAAGCTGCTATTGATTTGTATGGTTCTTGTTCTGAAGAAGTTGAGTCGGTAACAAATGCTTGGTATGCAGTTGGGGTTGGAGCAGCTTACAATTCTACTATTTCGGCGAATTTTGAGATGGAGTATGAAAAGAATTGTTATCCGTACAAAGTTAGATTTATCAATAAATCAATTTCTGATCAAGAGTTATTCTATCAATGGCAGTTTGGGGATAGCATTTTTTCATCGGAGGTAAGTCCTACCCATGTTTATGTGCAACCAGGGAAGTATGAAGTACAATTAATTTCTAAATCAAAACAGATTTGCTCAGGTAAAGATACGATGGGCATGCATTCTTCCCTTGTAGAATTTGTGATTCCAAAACCTACTTTAGTGCAAGTTTGTGAAAAAGATAGTTTGATCCAATTAGTAGCTTCGATTTCGGAACCATTTGCTTGGTATGCTAGTGATACATCTAGTGTAGCAATCGATACGGTGAGTAATTTTAATTTACCAAATCCGTTGAAGGATACCATTTTTTATTTAAAAACCAGAAAGCCAGCGATTGATACCTCTTGGATGGTTGGTATTACGGATTTAAGCTCAAATACAGGTTATATTCCAGGTACTGATCGACATTTGATTTTTGATGTTACTTCGCCTGTTACTTTGAAATCTGTTTTGGTTAAAGCAAGTGAAAGTGGGATACGGCTTATTGAGTTACGTAATGCATCTGGAGAAATCATAGCTGCAAAATCTGTGGAACTTTCCATGGGTGAGAATCGGGTACTATTAAATTTTGAATTAACGCCAGGGATAAATTATCAACTTGGTTTGGGGGGAACATTAGGTAAATTATTGAGAACAAATGCAGGAGTAAAATATCCGTATGAAATAGAAGGTGTTTTACAAATAAAAGGAAGTAATGCTACTGGAGGGTTTGGTTTGTCTTATTATTATTTCTTTTATGATTGGGAAGTTGTGCGTTATAATTGTCAAGAATTAGCGCAAGAATATCATATTAAACAAACTGAATGTACAACAACAGAGATACCAAAAACAAACATTTCAGGTGTTACAGTTTTTCCTAATCC
>CANHRS010000072.1 GCA_947463445.1 Flavobacteriia bacterium
AAGTGGAAAATTTTGTTTCAATTGCTTAAAAAGTAATTCAATTTGCCATCGTTTCTTGTAAATCAATGCAATGTGCCCATCGTTCATTTCGTTTAAGTTGGTAATAAACTCAAAACAACGTTTATTTTCATCGTCCCAGTATGTTATTTTTCTCAGTTCGATTGTTTTGAGATAAGTTCCATTTTCTTTTATATCCACACTAATAATTTCATCTTTGATTACACCATCATCCAAATAAGATGGTATATCATTCTCTTTTACAGTTTCGTATGAGGCATTAGATTTAGACGAGTAACAAAGTAAATTCCATTTTGAGTAAACTCATCGAAGGTTTTATAATCGTTGTACCCCTTAAACACAGCTATTTTAACTCTTTCTAATTGAAGGTGTTTCAAAAACTGTTTATCGTGTGTAGTTGCCGGAGAAAACCAAATGAATTTTGGAACTTTTTCTTGAAGATTAATTTGTGTATGAACTTTAATACCACCTTTTCTTTTACCCGTTATAGGTTTTCTACCAACACAGCTTAAAATGTCTTTAAACAAGGAAATTGTGCTTGAATCAATTATTTCTAATAGGTTCTCCCAAGCATATGATTGTCGGCTGTCCAAGATAATTGGATGAAATTCTTTGAGTAAAGAATAATAAATATCTTGGAATACCAAGTGGCTTCGTCTTTTATTAGCATCACTCAACGTACTTTTTTATGGAATGTTTTTCAACTGAAAGTGACTCATTTTTCCTTTCAAACCGAGCATTGATGCTACAATTTCACGCAAAGAAGTACAATGAGCAAATGTTAAAAATAACATACTAATCAAATGATCAGAAGTATCAAACTTCTTAACATAATAATCAGAATTATGCTTCTTAACGACAGTCTTAATTTTAGTGTTGTCAATTAAAGAAATCAGCTGTCCGAAAACGGATTGTCAAAAAAATAACTATTTTTATTCATGAAATTTAGTTCGGGAAAACCAAATTACACTAAAGCGGGAAATCCATCAAGGAAATCCCGCTTTTAAAAAGTCTTATCGGACACTAGTGAATTCTTTTTTTAAATTATATTTTTAGTAAAAACAATAAAGTCAAAGGTTTTTATTATTTTTGCATGAATATTTATCTTGATATATTTTGAAATTCAACGAGTTAATAAAAAAATTAGCTAATAATTTTCGTGTTTTGACATTGATATTGGATTTTATTATCCTTAATCTTACTTTTATTATTACTCATTTTTTCATTTCTAGTTTTTACTCTTACAGCGACTTAGTTAAACTACTCCCATTTATTCTTTACTCAAATATAATCTGGATTTTACTTTCTAGAGTATTTTGTGTTTACTCATTATACCGATTTGAATCTGCAGATAAAATAATAAGTAGGTCAATTAAAATGCTTATTTCTTATATTGCAGTATTGTTTTTAGACGTATTATTTTTTAGAGAGGTTCAGATAACTGTTTTATACATCAGTATATTTAGTGTATTTTTATTCGTTTTTATATTATTATTTAAATTATTAGGACTATATTTTATTAAATCGATTCGTAAAAAAGGAGTTAATAATAGAAATATTGTTATTTTAGGTTTAGATCAAAAATCGTTAGATTTAGAACATGTACTCGGCATAGAATTATCTTTTGGGTATAAGATATTGGGATATTTTTCAGATATTTATATAGAATATGAGGATAAGAAAATATTAGGTAAAATTGACGATTTATACGAATTTTGTCAAATTAATACAGTACATGAAGTTTATTTCTCAGTGAATAGTAAGGATGATGATGAAATTAAGAAAATAATATCTTTTTGCGATTCGCATTTCATTCGATTCAAAATTATTCCAGAATTTCAAAATTTCACATTAAATAGAAAAATAAACCTAGACTTTTACGGAAAAATCCCAATCTTACATCTGAGAAAAGAACCTTTAGAAAACCCTTATAATAAACTAGTCAAACGTTTATTTGATATTGTTTTTTCATTACTAATTATACTATTGATTTTCCCTTGGTTATTCCCCATTGTTATCTTTTTATATAAAATTTCATGTAAAGGTTCCATTTTCTTTCTACAAAAAAGATCAGGTCAAGATAATCTAGTATTTAATTGCATTAAATTTAGAACAATGCAAGACAACAGTTTTTCTGATTTAAAAGGAACATTAAAAGATGATCCGCGTATTACACCTTTAGGTAAATTTCTAAGAAAAACCAGAATTGATGAACTACCACAATTTATCAATGTACTTTTAGGACAAATGTCTGTCGTAGGGCCTCGTCCGCACATGATTAAACATACAGAAGATTATTCAAAATTAGTTGATCAGTTTTTAGTGCGTCATTTTGTCAAACCAGGAATCACAGGTTGGGCACAAACAACTGGTTACATCGATGAGTCTCAGAAGTTACAAGAAATGACGGATAAAGTTAAAAAAGACGTATGGTATATAGAAAATTGGTCTTTTGCACTTGATATTAAAATTATTTTATTGACTATATTAAATATAATTCAAAAAGATAAAAATGCTTTTTAAATCATTATTTTTTAAATGAAATAAAATTATTTTAATATTTTTTTTACTTAATTGATAAACATATAATGAGTTTTCATAAAATTAATCGTTTTTTTATATTATCTTCATTTTTCGTTGCATTTAGTGCTTGCTCAA
The DNA here is from genome assembly GCA_947463445.1 of Flavobacteriia bacterium. Classification (GTDB taxonomy): domain Bacteria; phylum Bacteroidota; class Bacteroidia; order Flavobacteriales_D; family Crocinitomicaceae; genus CANHVK01. The sequence continues at coordinate 2,677 of CANHRS010000072.1, forward strand.
CTAGAAAAAACATGGTTTATTTCCAAGGAGATTCGATAATTTCTTCTACCGATGTTAGTTATTCTCCGAAAATACAAATAGATGATTTTCTTTCGATTACTATTTATGGTGGTGATGAATTAAATAGCAAACCATTTAATTTACCCGATGTCACTTTGCAAACAACAAAAGGTTATACAAATGGAATAGCTGCCGAAAAAGGATATTTAGTGAATGAATTAGGGGAAATTGATCTTCCTACCATTGGTACGGTGAAAATTGGAGGACTTACACGTAGTGAGGCTGCTAAAATTATCAAACAAAAAGTTTCTGTTTATATTCAAAAACCAATTGTTAACATTCAAATTCAAAACTTCAAAATTACAGTACTAGGAGATGTTAATTTACCAGGTACAAAAGTAATTCCAAATGAACGCATTACAATACTTGAAGCTTTAGGAATAGCTGGAGATTTAAATATTTCCGCCAAAAGAACAAATATTTTAGTGATTAGAGAAGAAAATGGGGTGAAAAAAGAATATAGGGTTGATTTAACTAAAAAATATTTTTTCAATTCTCCTGTATATTTCTTAAATCAAAATGATGTTGTATATGTAGAACCAAATAGAGCGAAAATAAATTCATCTAACATTGGTTCTGCTGCTGGTGTATTTATATCAGTTGCATCACTACTTATTACTACAATAAACATTCTTACTAAATGATAAATTCAGCTTCTATAACTTCTAAAAACGATACTATACATCTGAAAGAAGTTTTTTTTAAATATGCTACATACTGGAAATGGTATATATTATCTTTTTTGATTTGTATTTCTTGCGCTTTTATTTATTTTAAATTCTCAATACCACAGTATAATGTTTTCGCTAGTATCCTTGTGAAAGATGCTGAAAAAGGAAATCTTTCTAACCAGTTGACTTCTTTTAATGAAATGGGTTTAGATTTAGGTGGTGTACAAAGTAAATTAGAAAATGAAATTGAAATACTAAAATCAAGAACAATTCTTTCTAATGTTGTTCAAGAATTAAAAACAAATATTTCGTACTATGATGCTTCAGGTATTGTAAACAAAGAAATATATGAAAACACTATAATAAAAGTTAACTTTATTGGTGGGGATTCTTCAATTTATAATCGAGAAGGAGCTTTTTCAGTAAAAATTATATCTCCATTTACATTTCAATTAGAAGACAAATCAACTAAAAAAAATTCTATCCAAAAATTTGGCGACAAAATTACTACATCCTTAGGGCAGTTAATAATTGTACCAGTATCCTCAAATAATCGCTCTTTTGTTTCAAAAAAGATTGAATTTACGGTAAATAAATTTGACAAAGTAGTAGATTTTTATCGTTCATCGATTGTAGTTGAACCTACAAACAATGAATGTAGTGCAATTACTATATCCATGAAAGTAAATAACATGGAAAAAGGAAAGGCGATTATAAATTGTTTGATTAATCAACATAAAGATGATGCAATTCAAGATAAAAATTTAGTTGGTAAAAACACACTAGATTTTATTAATGAGCGTTTGGAATACCTAACAAAAGAGTTATCAAATGTTGAAAATAGTGTTTCTACTTTTAAATCAAACAATAAGATTTTTGATTTAACTACTAATGCAGAATTATTCTTTGAAAATGAGTCAGAAAATCAGCAGAAATTATTAGAGAACACTACTCAACTTAAACTTGCTGAATATATTTATGATCACGTTGCGAGTAATAAAAAAGGTGAACTTGTTCCTTCGAATATCGGTATAACCAACCTTTCAATTGAAAAAATGATTGAAACTGTGAATTCCCTACAATTAGAAAGAAACAGGTTAATCACTAACTCTAGCGACCGTAATCCTATTATAATAAATTTAGACACTCAAATAGAAAGTGTAAAAAGAAACTTAAAAGAAAGTTTATCTAATCAGAAAAACTCTTTAAAAATTGCAAATAGAGAGTTGATTAGACAAAATAATGAACTATCAAATAAACTTTCATCTGCACCAAGACAAGAGAAGGATTTCAAAGAAATTGCAAGACAACAACAAGTAAAAGAAGCTTTATATTTATATTTATTACAAAAAAGAGAAGAAACATCTTTGTCATTAGCAATTACTGTTTCAAACTCAAAAATCATTGATGAAGCTTATAGTGATGGTAACAAAACTGGACCAAAGAAAAGTTTAGTAATAATTATTTCAATATTACTATCAATTGGTTTAACTACAATTATTATTTATATACTACAGCTGTTGGATTCTAAAATACATTCCAAGAGTGATTTTATGAATTTAGGAATACCGTATATAGGCGATATTCCTGTTTCTGAAAGAAAAAATAAGTTAGTAGTTGGAAAAACAGAACGTTCAAGTGTAGCTGAAGCCTTTCGACTACTACGAACGAATATTAACTTTTTAATACCTTCATCTAAAAATGGTGCGAAATCAATTTTCATAACATCCACACTGAGTAATGAAGGAAAATCTTTCATATCCCTTAATTTGGCAGCAACACTAGGTTTATCAGGTAAAAAAGTAGCTTTAATAGGCTTAGATTTAAGAGCACCAAAAATACTTCAATATATAAATGAAAAAAAATCTATTGGTATCACTAGTTTTATTATAAATTCTAATACAACTTTGAATGATATATGCATTCAAATACCTGAAAATGAAAACTTAACAATAATACCTTCCGGTCCTATACCACCAAATCCTGCAGAATTATTAATGACTGATCGATTAAACGATTTATTTGATGAATTAAAAACTAAATTTGACTATTTAGTAGTAGATACTGCTCCAGTTGGTCTAGTAGCAGACTCACTATTATTAAATAAATACGCAGATATGTTTATTTATGTAGCACGCGCTAACTTTTTAGACAAAAAATTATTAAATATTGCACAAAATTTACATGATGAAGGTAAGCTTAGAAATATGTCATTACTTTTAAACTGTTCTGATTACAAACGAAATTATGGATACGGATATAGTTATGGGTATGGCGACGATTCTAGCTATATAGAAAAAAACGAAAAATCATGGTTCCAAAAAATCTGGAAAAAATAAATTATTTCTAAATATATAATAACCATTCTTTTTCACAACTTTCTAATAAACCTAAATGATTAAAGGCGATTAAATCTTGAATAAATAATAATTCAGGATATTGTTTGGCTTCAATTAATTGATATCTTCTTTTTGAACCGATAATTTGAATTTGTTCAAAGTTTTTTGAGTCAACAACCTTATAAAAACTTCGATTATTACTTAATTTTCGATAGATTGGATACTTGATTTTAATTTCCATACTATAAAATTAAATCTTTATTTATGACAAAAAAAGATAAAGCGAATTATATACTAGAAGAATTAGAAAAATTATATCCAACGACTCTTGTTCCACTAGACCATACGAGTAAATACACCTTACTTATTGCAGTTTTATTATCTGCTCAATGTACAGATGAACGTGTAAATAAGATTACACCTTTATTGTTTTCAAAAGCAGATAATCCATTTGATATGGTCAAATTGAAAAAGGAAGAGATTCAACAAATAATCAGACCTTGTGGGCTCTCCCCTAAAAAAGCATTTGCAATATTTACATTGTCTCAAATTTTAATTGATAAGTATAATGGTGAGGTTCCTGAAAACTTGGACTTATTAGAAGAATTACCAGGTGTTGGACATAAAACTGCTTCTGTAGTTATGTCACAAGGCTTTGGTCACCCAATGTTTCCCGTAGATACTCACATACATCGATTATTAACGCGATGGGGTGTTACAAGCGGTAAGAATGTAGTAGAGACTGAAAAAGATGCTAAAAAAGCATTTCCAAAAGAAAGTTGGAATAAGTTACATTTACAAATCATCTTTTATGGTCGTGAGTATTCTCCAGCAAGAAGTCCTAAATTAGCAAAAGACTTTATTACTAAAACAATCGGGACAAAAAAAGCAATATGTGAATTAAGTTAACTATTTAACTTAAAACAATACTTGATTACATTAAATAATAATTAGTAACTAAAATAAATAATTACTCTTTAATCCCTTTGTTTTTACGCATTCGAATATTTATGAATTCAACAACTAAAGCGTAAACCATTGCAAAATAGATATACCCTTTAGGTACGTGTTGTCCAAAGGCTTCTGCTATAAGTACCATACCTATCGTAACCAAAAATGCTAAAGCTATCATTTTTACTGTTGGGCGTTTATTAATAAAATCTGATATCGGCTTAGCAAACAACAACATGATAATCATTGAAATTATTACAGCGCCAAAAATTATAATCATTGGATTTCCATGTCCACCCTTCCCTATTTCATTCGTCATTCCAATTGCTGTAATCACAGAATCAAAACTGAAAACAATATCAATCATAACAATCTGAAAAATTACTGCTGACAATTTCGTTTTTACTTTTACCTCACCATCATGATTCCCTTTAATGGAACTATGCATTTCAGAAGTTGACTTATAAATTAAAAATAACCCACCTAGTAATAAAACCAAACTTTGACCTGTAAAATGAATTCCGAATAGTGTAAATAAAGGCTCAGTCATTCCCATAATCATACCTACAATTGACAATAAAAACAAACGTACAACCAAGGCAAGTATCAAGCCTATATTGCGCGCCCTACGTTTTTTTTCTGCTGGTAACTTGTCTGTAACGATAGAAATAAAAATAATATTATCAATTCCTAATACAATTTCTAATAGCGAGAGAACTACTAAATAAAATAAGCCTGTTCCTGTAAACAAAATGGAAAAATAATCGTTCATAATTGATAATGTTTAATTCAAATTCAAGATAAAGTTGCAAAATATTGTTTAAGTACAAGATCGTTTAAAGAAGAATCTGTAAATACTTCCATTAATTTAGGTTTTTTATTAACCGAAAAAGCAAAAAATTCTTCTATTTGATTTTCAATCTCGTTTATATTATTTGCTTGAAAGTAATTAACTCCGAAAGCTTTACAAATAAATTCTGCGGAAAACCCATGATTATATACAAAGAAATCATTCAATTCGTCTGTATTATCTGGGCCTGGAATAATTTTAAAAATTCCTCCACCATCATTATTAATTAAAAAAATACGGAGATTGGCTAAATCTAAACGATTAAATAAAGCATTACTATCATAGAAAAATGAAATATCCCCAGTAATCAACGTATTACATTTGTCTTTTTGAATATAAGCAGCTCCACCAGAAGTACTTGTACTTCCATCAATTCCACTCGTGCCTCGATTACAAAATGTGGTAATTGTTCGAACAGGATCAAATAATTGGGCATAGCGCACAACGGAACTATTACCAAGATGTAAAATAGAATTTTCAGGTAAATAATCTAAAATAATATGATTAGCTATCAAATCTGTAAATGCGTCTTGCTTTTCAATGAAATCTATGGCTTTATCTTTGTTAATATAATCTATTTGTTTCCATATATTTCGATAATTTGCATTGCTACTATGTTCCACTTTAAACAATTCTTTGATAAATAAAGTGGCATCAACATTTACTGAATAAGTCAAATTTTGATACGTATCCATAAATGGGAAGTCAGCTCCAATTTTCCAAATTTCTTTAGGAGTATATTTTCGTAAATGAGCTTTAATTTTTTTGGATACAATAGCACCACCTAGAACAATTAATAAATCAGGTGAAAAATTATCCAAATCATCTTCTTTAATTCCTTGTAAAGTTCGATCGATACAATGGACAAAATGATGATGTATTAGGTTCGATGTGTTTTCAACTAGAATTATTACGGATGGATCATCGGATAAAAATTTTAACGCATTTTCTAATCCTTCATTTGGTAACATTTGACCACAAAGAATCATCTTTTTTGTATAGTTACTCCATGATTTTCTCAGAATTGACAATTGATTATCAGACAATTGATTATTAGACTCTAAAACTTTAATTGGTAAATTTTCAATGGTTACTTCAATTTCTACCTGTTGATATAATGGTTCTGTAAAAGGTAAATTTATATGTATCGGACCTTTGACAATTCCATTTGCATGATAAAAAGCTTCTGAAATTTGACGTTTCACAAACCAAATATGTTCTTTATCCCAATTATTTTCTGAAATTGTGGTAGAAAAACGTATGTGATTTTTGAACACCTCATGTTGCACAATGGTTTGTCCATCTCCTTGATCAACCCAGGCTATAGGACGGTCCGCTGTAAAAACTATTAAAGGGACTTGTTGGTAATATGCCTCAGCGATTGCAGGATAATAATTTAAAGCTGCTGAACCAGAAGTACAACAGACTGCAACTAAATCATTGGTTTGCTGTGCCATTCCAATTGCATAAAAAGCTGCGGAACGCTCATCCGGTATGACAAGACATTCTATTTCTGGATGTTGATTAAATGCAATAAGTAATGGTGCATTTCGTGATCCTGGTGAACAAACAACATATTTTAACCCTAATACAACAGCTTGTTGCACTAAAAATTGAACTTGTGTTTTTGCACTTGATTTCACCAGTAAATATCGCTTAATAATTAGGATGTAAATTTACCAATTTTATTGATTTTACCTTAGTTTTTCTTCTTGTTTTCAGATATAAGACGTATATTCGCGCTAATAAAGTGCTGTTAACCTTAATATCAGACAGCTACTATTCACACTTTCGGTTATTTTAAGGTTTGATCGAAATACAATTTTAAGCCAAATGGCAGAAACAAAAATTACAGGGCAGGGAACTGCTGATTTTGACTGGGATGCATTAGCATTAGACGGTTACACACAAATCCAACGTTCAGAATTAGCTGACACGTATGAAAAAACATTAAGTTCAATCAATGAAAAAGAAGTTATTGAAGGAACTGTTGTTGTTTTAACAAAACGTGAAGCGGTTATCAACGTAGGTTACAAATCTGAAGGAGTTGTTCCAGTGAGCGAATTCCGTTACAATCCAGATTTAAAAGTGGGTGACAAAGTAGATGTTTATGTTGAATGTCAAGAAGACAAATCAGGTCAACTAGTGATCTCTCACCGTACTGCACGTATGCACAAAGCATGGATTCGTGTGAATGACGTATTACGTACAGGTGAAATCATTACTGGTTTTGTTAAGTGTCGTACGAAAGGTGGTCTTATCGTTGATGTATTTGGTATTGAAGCTTTCTTACCAGGTTCTCAAATCGATGTTAAACCAATCCGTGATTACGATATTTATGTTGGTAAAAACATGGAATTCAAAGTAGTTAAAATTAACCAAGAATTCCGTAACGTTGTTGTTTCTCATAAAGCTCTTATTGAAGCTGAATTAGAAGAACAGAAAAAACAAATCATCTCTGGTCTTGAAAAAGGACAAGTTCTTGAAGGTACTGTTAAGAATATTACTTCTTACGGTGTATTCATCGACTTAGGAGGTGTTGATGGATTAATCCACATTACTGACCTTTCTTGGGGTCGTGTAAATCACCCAGAAGAAATCGTTGAGTTAGACCAAAAATTGAATGTAGTTATTCTTGATTTTGATGATGACAAAAAACGTATTGCTTTAGGATTGAAACAATTAAGCGCTCATCCATGGGATGCTTTAGACGCTAACATCCAAGTTGGAGACAAAGTATCTGGAAAAGTAGTTGTTATGGCTGATTACGGTGCTTTCGTTGAAATCGCTGCTGGTGTTGAAGGTTTAATTCACGTTTCTGAAATGAGTTGGTCACAACATTTACGTTCTGCACAAGACTTTATGTCTGTTGGAGATACAGTAGAAGCTGTTGTTTTAACTTTAGACAGAGAAGAAAGAAAAATGTCTTTAGGTATTAAACAATTGATGCCAGATCCATGGACAGCAATCGAAGCTAAATATGCAGTTGCAACGAAACACGATGCTAAAGTTCGTAATTTCACAAACTTTGGAGTATTCGTTGAATTAGAGGAAGGTGTTGACGGATTGATTCACATTTCTGACCTTTCTTGGCAGAAAAAAATCAAGCATCCATCTGAATTTTGTAAAGTTGGTGACGAAATGAAAGTTGTTGTGTTAGAAATCGATCGTGAAAACCGTCGTATTTCTTTAGGTCACAAACAATTGGAAGAGAATCCATGGGATGTATTTGAAACAATCTTCGGAGAAGGAACAATTCACCAAGGTACTATCGTTGAAACGAAAGATAAATCTGGTATTGTTGCTCTTCCTTATGGTGTTGAAGGAATTTGTCCTGCGAAACACTTGAAAAAAGAAGATGGATCAAATGCTAAAATTGACGAAACTTTAGATTTCAAAGTGATTGAATTCAACAAAGAATCTAAAAAAATCGTTGTATCTCACACACGTTTATTCGAAGAAGGAGAAGATCGTCCAACTACAGCTTCTAAATCTACTGAAGCTAAAGGAGGTAAGAAAGCCGGTGCTGGTAGCTCTACTGCTCAAGCAGTAAAAGCAATCAACTCTAACTCTGAAAAATCTACGTTAGGTGATTTAGATGCATTATCTGCATTAAAAGACAAAATGGAAGGTAAATAATTTTACCCAACAAATTACAGAAGCCCTACTGAATTATCAGTGGGGCTTTTTTATTCTACAAATTATCATATATATATATTTAAATTATTTCATAAAATCAGTATTACTTATCACTAGTGTCCGATAAAACTTTTTAAAAGCGGGATTTCCTTGATGGATTTCCCGCTTTAGTGTAATTTGGTTTTCCCGAACTAAATTACATGAATAAAAATAGCTA
>CANHRS010000073.1 GCA_947463445.1 Flavobacteriia bacterium
ATAAATAGACTTTATAATATTCCTATTTTTATATCCATAATTTATTTGGGATGTCAAGCAGTATTGTAATTATACCTACCTATAACGAAATCGAAAATATTGAAAAAATGATTCGTACCGTTATGCGTTATGAAAAAGGATTTCATATATTAATTATTGAAGATGGATCACCGGATGGAACTGCAGCTAAAGTAAAAGAACTTCAAGAAGAATATTCTGGTAGACTTTTTATGGAGGAGCGTTCGGGGAAATTAGGGTTAGGTACTGCTTATATTCATGGTTTCAAATGGAGTTTAGCCCATGGTTATACGTATGTTTTTGAAATGGATTGTGATTTTTCCCATAATCCAGATGATTTGGTTCGTCTTCTTGCACCATTAGAGTTGGGTACACATCAATTAAGTATAGGATCTAGGTATACAAAAGGCGGTAAAACGATCAATTGGCCTTTAGGTAGAATTTTAATGTCTTATTTTGCGTCGGTGTATGTTCGATTGGTTTTGTTTATTCGCATAAAAGATACTACAGCAGGATTCAAATGTTATCATCGCGATGTTTTGGAAAATGTTAATTTTGAGAATATTCCTTTTAAAGGATATGCTTTTCAAATATGTATGAAGTATGCTGCAATTCGACATGGTTTCAAATTAATTGAAGTTCCAATTACATTTATAGATCGCGAGTTTGGCACTTCTAAAATGAATGCAAGTATTTTCAAGGAGGCTCTTTACGGAGTTTGGAAAATGCGAGGGATGAAATTATAGTTTCTTTACAAAAAATCTAGTATGAAAAAACTACTTAAAGGTGCAACCATTGTAAACGAAGGAAGGTCGTTTGTAGGTGATATTTTGATTCATAATAAGCGTATAGAGAAAATAGCCGAAGACATTTCACCAATACCAGGAATGGAAGTGTATGATTTGTCTGGTAAAATCGTATTGCCTGGTTGTATCGATGATCAAGTACATTTTAGAGAGCCAGGATTAACCCATAAAGGAACCATTCGTTCCGAATCCCGTGCGGCAGTAGCAGGAGGTATTACGTCTTTTATGGAGATGCCTAATACAGTACCTAATGCGTTGACGCAAGAATTATTAGAAGATAAATACACCATTGCTCAACATAATTCGCCAGCAAATTATTCATTCTTTATGGGGGCTTCAAATGATAATTTGGAAGAAGTATTAAAGACAAATGAAAAGAATGTATGTGGTGTTAAAATATTTATGGGTTCTTCTACTGGAAATATGTTAGTGGATAATGAATCTACGTTAACTAATTTGTTTTCTCAAGTTCCATTATTAATAGCTACACATTGTGAAGATGAAGCTACTATAAGATATAATACAGAATTATATAAAGAAAAATACGGTGATAATATTCCAATTTCATCGCACCCATTAATTCGTTCTGAAGAAGCATGTTACTTGTCCTCTTCTATGGCAATAGCTTTAGCGAAAAAATATAATACACGTTTACATGTTTTACATATTTCAACAGCTAGAGAAGTCGGTTTATTTGATCACAAAACGCCGTTAGCAGAAAAAAGAATTACAGCTGAAGCTTGTGTACATCATTTGTGGTTTAGTGACAAAAACTATGAAGATAAAGGGAACTTCATAAAATGGAATCCTGCAGTTAAAACGGAACAAGATAGAGATGGTATATGGAAAGGCTTGTTAGATAATCATATTGATATTATTGCTACCGATCACGCTCCACATACCTTAGACGAAAAATCAAAATCCTATTTACAGGCTCCTTCCGGTGGTCCTCTAGTGCAGCATGCGTTGTTAGCAATGTTAGAGAAGGTAAAACAAGGTGTCTTGAGTATTGAAAAAGTAGTTGAGAAAATGGCTCACGCTCCTGCAGTTTGTTTTCAATTAGCAGAAAGAGGATTTATTCGTGAAGGCTATTTTGCGGATATTGTTGTTGTTGATCCAAACCAAGTTGTAAAAGTAGATAAATCAACTATTTTATACGCTTGTGGTTGGTCACCTTTTGAAGGCGTTACATTTTCGAATAAAATCGTTAGCACATTTGTAAACGGAAATTTAGTTTGGGATGGTAATGCAATTTGTTCGGAGGAAAAAGGTATGCGACTATTGTTTAATCGTTAACGTATGATTGTTTCCAGAATATTTATTGCAGTATTTGTTTTTTTATTGATGATTAGTTGTCAATCAAACAATGAGTTTTCAATTAATCATGTCCCGAATAATCTATTGAATCAAGATAAATTTATCAGAGTTTTAGGGGATATGATTATTTTGGAAGTTACGGCTAATCAACAATCACCCAATTTAGTTCATGCACAAAAAGTGATGGATGTTTCAAGCGATGTGATACTGAAAAAACATCAAATAACTAAAAGTCAGTATACTGAAGCATATGAGTTTTATGCTGAAGACAAGGAAAAAATGCTTGAAATTTATACTCAAATATTAGATGACTATAATATTCGACTAAGCAAAATTAAATAGTTATTTATTAAATATCTTCTGGTAGTTCTGCTTCTTTGTAGGCTTTCGCTTTTGGTTTTAATTTATCTACAAAAATAACATGAATTTTAAGACCATTTTCAGTTACAATTAGTTCAGAAATTCCATTTTCAAAGCGAGGGACTTCATTTTTTGTATTTGTAAATTTTTTAGTTAGTTCTTCAAATGTACCATCTTCTAGTTCGGTAAATATTTTAGTAATTGCTCCATTCTCCACAATAACTTTTCCATTGTAGCATACATTTCCTGCTGGTTTTGTGTAAGATACAATTACATGGTAATGTATTCCATTTTCAATTGGATTACTCCCACGCTTACTAAACATATATTCCATTTTCTTCAAACAATCATTTGTTTGCGTATATGAGAAGCTGTGCATGGTTAATAGTACTAGTAGTATGCGTAATTTATTGCTTTTCATGGTTATTGTTTTTTCTAATCTTAGCCTCAAATATACTAAGTTTGAAGTAAACGTGAATATTCAATAGGAAATAATTATTTTTGGTAAAATTAAACACATGAAACCAATTTCGATAGCATCCCATTTTACAGAAGCAGCTAAAATTTTAAATGAATTTTCAACTACAGTAAATTTCAATAAAATACAAAATGCAGGAGAAATATTGGTAAATAGTATTTCGCTAGGAGGAAAAATTATTTCATGTGGAAATGGTGGTTCGATGTGTGATGCGATGCATTTTGCGGAAGAATTAACTGGACGATATCGTGGTGATCGAAGAGCGATTCCAGCAATGGCAATCTCGGATGTAAGTCATATGTCTTGCGTATCAAATGATTATGGATATGATTATGTTTTTTCACGTTATGTAGAGGCTTTTGGTAAGGAGGGGGATGTGTTAGTTGGTATTTCCACCTCTGGAAATTCTAACAATGTATTGAATGCAATTCAAGTGGCAAAAAACAAAGGGATGAAAGTTATTGGATTAACTGGTAAATCCGGTGGAGAAATGGCACAATATTGTGATGTTGAAATTCGAGCTCCGTATTCAGAATTCGCAGATAGAGCGCAAGAAATTCATATTAAGGTAATCCATTCCTTGATTGATTTTGTTGAAAATAATCTCTAATTGATCAATTAGACTGAAGTATAAAACGAGTTATTTTTTTCGCTTTCCTTTTTTTTCTTTTTGGACCTGTTTAATGATAGGGTTCACTTTTTTTGTTTGTGTAGGAAATATATCATTTTTATTCATTGGTCTTTGCATAGGGTTCCAACTATAGCCGATAATAAACTCTTCCTCTTTATTTATTTTTTCCATAGGATAGAAGACTCCATCTGCTTGATCAACATACACTACTTTTGTAAATTCATTGTTTTCAACATAAATTTTAATATCACTCGAATATAAGCGCGACATTCCTTTTCGTTGAATTTCAATGATACTATCTTTTGTTATATTTTCTTCTGGAAAATAGATTGTTTGCGCATTTCCATTAACATCTATTTTTGTCAATTCATTTGAACTATTGAAATATGCTTGAATATTTTTACCACCTACTTGATTATAGAGTTTCCGTTTTTCAACTTCAGTAATTACTGTTGCATTTTGTTTAATTTCTGCCCTGTCTAGTATACTGTCTTTTAAATAGACGTCTATTTTTTCTCCTTTTAATTCAGCTTTATTACTCCATACAATTGGTTTGTGATACATTTCTATTTTACCCAATTTATGTTGGTAGATTAGGCTATCGCATACACCTTGTGTTTTGTGGCTATAGAATCTTGCGGTATAATATCCTTTTACATGAGATAATTGATTTAGACTATCTGTAAAAGTAAATAGTGTGTCCGCGTGTATGAATAAAGTGTCATTTTTCAATTTGTATTCAATAACCGCTTTACCAGTTAAGTAACTTTTATTGTTTTTTTTGGATGAATAAAATTTATCGCCTCTAAAACCTGCACCTTTCTTATTATCCGAAAAATATATGTTTCCTTTACCGATAGACATTCCTTTTAATTCATTGAAGTACAAACTGTCACCTGATATGTATTGCTGGTCTTTTGAAATGGATGCGTTAACTTGTATAACCCCTTCTTCGGAATCTAATTTGTACCAACCTTTGTTTCCCTCTATTTTGGTTTTATCGATACGTACTATTTTAGTAGTACCAAAGAAGAATGCTTTTTTTGAAGCATAATTATATCGCATACTATCCGAGTGCATCGTTGTGGTTTCATTTTTAAATACTACATTCCCACTAACTGTTATATTTTTGGTTTTCGGAAAAAAATATCCTGTTTTACTGAGTAATGTTTCTTTTTTAAGTGTGCTTTCAATTCGACCACCATTTCGGTAAATTGCTACATCGTTTTTGGTGTCAAAGTCGATTGAGTCTGTGGTGATTTTGAAATCTCGATCACGAATGCGAACATTCCCCCATAATTTTGCTTTTCGTGTTTTACTATCATAGTGCAACGAGTCACAATATAAATTGAGCGTATCTTTTTTATTTAAATGCACATTACCGTACATTTTTAGTATGGATGTTTTTTCAAAATAAGAGGCAGAATCACAATAGATTACGTTGGATTGAAACGTGATGTGTATATTTCCAATTAAACGATGTTCACCTGTTTCCTTATTATATATTAGTTTCTCTGCTCCGGGTGCTAACTCCATTAAATTAGTTTGACTAATTGTAAATTGCGACAACATAAAAAAAGCACTTATTAAAAGCGCTTTTTTTAGAATATGGAGTGAAAATTTCACGTTTACTTTTTATTTTGTAATGTTTGTTTTCTATCTGGACCAACGGATACAACTGTAATTGGAACTTCTAATTCTTTTTCTAAATACGAAACATAATCTTTTAATGCTTGAGGGCTAGATTCGTAATTGTGTAATTCTGTTAAATTGCAATTCCAACCTTGTAATTCTTTGTAAATTGGAGTGATTTCAACACCATCAATATCAAAAGGAAGGTAGTCAACAACTTCACCATTTATTTGGTAATGGGTACAAACTTTGATTGTTTCAAATACACTTAATACGTCTGCTTTCATCATAGAAAGTTCCGTAACTCCATTAATCATAATTGCATATTTCAATGCAGGCAGGTCAATCCATCCACAACGTCTTGGTCGACCAGTGGTAGATCCAAATTCATTTCCTTCTTTACGGATTGTTTCTCCATCTTCTTCTAATAATTCCGTAGGAAAAGGACCACTACCAACTCGCGTACAATATGCTTTAAATATCCCGATAACTGAACCTATGGTTGTTGGTGCTACACCTAAGCCTGTACATGTACCTGCAGTTACTGTATTTGAAGATGTTACAAAAGGATATGTTCCAAAATCGATATCTAGCATTGTGCCTTGTGCGCCTTCCGCTAATATTTTTTTACCAGCTTTTAATTCTTTATTTAAAAATTGTTCACTATCAATACATGTGAACGAACGAAGTAAATCGATTCCTTCAAAGAATGGCCCTTCTAATTCGGCAAGGTTATATTCAAATCCTTCGTGATGTTTTAAAATTCCAACGTGTTTTTCAACTAAAGCGTTGTATTTTTCTTTAAAATTAGGAGAAAGAATATCGCCAACACGTAAACCATTTCTACCAGTTTTGTCCATGTATGTTGGACCAATTCCTTTTAAAGTAGATCCGATTTTGTTAATTCCTTTTGCTGCTTCTGAAGCTTGATCTAATAAACGATGTGTAGGTAGAATTAAATGCGCTTTTTTAGAAATCAATAAATTCTTTTTAATGTCCATGTTGAAAGGTGCTAATTTTTCAATTTCTTTTTGAAAAATTACAGGATCAATTACCACACCATTTCCAATGACATTGATTACATCTTTTCGAAATATTCCAGAAGGGATGGTGTGTAATACATGTTTGATTCCTTCAAATTCAAGCGTATGTCCTGCGTTTGGACCGCCTTGAAAACGTGCGATTATCGAATAGTTAGGGGTAAGTACATCAACGATTTTACCTTTTCCTTCGTCTCCCCATTGAAGACCTAATAGTACATCTACTTTCATGCTAGTGTGCATTAACGTTGTTTAGCGCTTCTTTTAAAGAAGGACTAAATGTGAATATTTCATTTAATTTAGAAATTGCAAAGAGTTTTTCTACGTTTCCTTGAATCCCACAAAGTGTAACTTCTGCGCCTACATTTCTGGTTCGTGTCAAAATACGAACAAAGAAATTTAAGCCTGAGCTTGTTATGTATTCTAATTCACTCAAGTCAAAATAGAATAACATTTTATTTTTAGTTATATTTTCTTGAATTTCTTTTAATAAATCAGTTGTATCATTGTCAGTTACTATTCTTCCTGTAATAGTAATAATAACAGCTTTCGCCTCGTTGCGTAATAGGTATTTTATGCTCACGATTAATTATTTAATATGTTTTTTTACCCCGTAAAAATATAACGAATGGTGATGGATTTCCACATTAAAAACCTCCTCAATTGTTGCTTTAATTTGCTGAATACGTGGATCACAAAATTCAATAACTTCCCCTGTATCTGTAAGCATAACATGGTCGTGTTGCTTAGAACCATGTGATTTTTCAAATTGAGCTATGTTTTTACCGAATTGATGTTTACGTACCAAATTACATGCAAGTAAAAGTTCTATTGTGTTATATAATGTTGCGCGTGATACACGATAATTCTGCATTTTCATTTTGTTGTACAATGTTTCTACATCAAAATGTCCTGGGTATGCATATATCTCTGCAAGTATAGCAAAACGTTCAGGTGTTTTTCTATGGCTGTGTTGTTCTAAATATGCTGAAAAAATATTTTTTACAGTATTTTGTAACTCTTCTACTTGCATTCCATCTATTAAAAAGCGAAAATAACTATTATTATGTGGAATACGACACGAATAATTAAAGATTTATTAACGAGTTTTTAACTAAGAAAGGCTGCCTAAAATAGACAGCCTTTCTTAGTTTATTTGGCTTGAATAATTTCTTGATCTTCGAAATCCCAACGTTCTATCCGTTCTACTCCTTCGATTTGTTCGAATTGTTTTGTTAATGCATCGAGATGTTCCGTGTCATAGACCATAACTTTGATTAAACCTTCAAATATTCCATCGTTGGCTTCAAAAGAAATAGATTTCATATCTACATTTAATTGGTTAGATATGATTTCCGTAATTCTGTTTACGATTCCCACATTGTCAATACCGATTAGACGTAAGGATGCTAAGTGTTCTATTAATTCGGTGTTTATCCAGTTTGCTTTAATGCATCTAAAAGCCATTTTAGAATGTAGATGTTCTGCGTTAGGGCAATTGTTTCTGTGGACTTTTATTTCGTCATGACCACCTAGGTAACCGAAAATGGCATCTCCAGGTATTGGATTACAGCATTTTGCAAGTTTGTAACCAAAACCATCGTATTCAGTATCAAATTCAATGTTTTTACCTTCTTCTAAATCTTTTTGTCTTCTTGTTTCTGTTTGGATGAAAGATTTGTCGATTACTAAGTTCCCTTTATTATCTTCTAATTCTCGTAATTTATTTAGGTCAATTTTAGCTTTCGCGATTCGAATAAATAAATCCATTTGATTTTGGATACCAAAATAGCGTTCTATTGCAGTGATGTTTTCTTTGTTGTTGTTGAGATTGAATTGTTTTAATTTTCGTTCAAGAATTTCCTTACCATCCTGAACGATTATTTTTCTTTGCTCGTTTAAAGTTCCGCGAATTTTTTGTTTTGCTCTTGCTGAGTAAACAAAATTTAACCATTCTTCTGTTGGTTTTTGTTTTTCAGAGGTGATGATTTCTATTTGATCACCATTGTGTAATTTATAACTTAATGGAACTAACTGTGTATTTACTTTTGCTCCGATACATTTATTTCCGATACTTGTATGAATATCGTATGCGAAATCTAGTATGGTTGCGCCAGTTGGCAATACTCGTAATTGTCCTTTAGGTGTAAACACATAAATTTCATCTGAAAATAAATTCATTTTGAATTCATTAACAAAATCCATAGCACTTAGGTTGTGATTTTCCATTAAATCACGAATCTCTGCTATCCAACGATCAAATTTGGAGTCTTCGGAATCGTTTTCTTTGTATTTGTAGTGTGCTGCAAGTCCTTTTTCAGCAATTTCATCCATGCGTTTAGAACGAATTTGTACCTCAACCCATTTCCCTAAGTCGGACATGACAGTTGTATGTAGTGACTCGTATCCATTAGCACGTGGTGTAGAAATCCAATCACGTAAACGTTCTGGACTTGGTTGGTAAAAGTCAGTTACCATGGAATATATTCTCCAACAATCTGGCTTTTCTAATTCCATAGGTGTGTCTACGATTACGCGAACTGCAAATAAATCATATACTTCTTCAAATGGAAGTACTTTAGTTTGCATTTTTCTCCAAATCGAAGAGATAGATTTTGTTCTAGCTTTCACTTCATATACATATCCCTCATGGTCCAATGTTTCTTTAATTGGTTTCACAAATGATTTGATAAAACGGTCGCGAGATTCTTTGGTAGATTTTAATTTACTTTCTACAAAATGGTAATTATCAGGATCTGTATGTAAGAATCCAAGATCTTCTAATTCACTTTTAATGGAGTGTAAACCCAATCGATGTGCCAATGGTGCATACAAGAATTTTGTCTCGGAAGCAATTTTCAAACGTTTGTCGGCACGCATACTTCCAAGCGTACGCATGTTGTGTAATCGATCGGCTAATTTGATTAATACAACGCGGATATCATCTGAAATTGTTAGAATCATTTTACGGAAATTTTCCGCTTGTATCGATGAGTTTTCGTCAAAAATTTCCGGAATTTTTGTTAATCCATCGATAATTCGTCTGCATTTATCCCCGAATAATTCTTCAATATCTTCAAGGGTGATATACGTGTCTTCCACGGTGTCATGCAATAATGCACAAGCAATACTTGTAGCGCCTAATCCCATCTCTTCAGAAACGATACGCGCAACTGCAATTGGGTGATAAATATATGGTTCACCGGACTTACGACGCATGTCTTTGTGTGCTTCTACAGCAACATCAAAGGCTTTACGAACCATTTTCAAATCTTCTTTGGAAAGGTTTTTTGCAGTTTTCAGTAAGCCTTTAAACGCTTGTAAAATTTCTTTTCTCTCTTTTTCTAAATCAATTCCTTCTGGTAATGTTGACATTTATTCTAAATTAAATTTCAGTTTAATATACGAATTTTAATGCAGTTATCTGCAATTCTAGTTTCTTTCTTTGCGTTGTTGAATGAAAAAAGAGTCTTCCAAAATGACTTAGAAGACTCTTTTTTTATCGTAACTTTTTATTTATTTCGCAGGTAAAATTTTCGCTGCTACTTCTCCAAATCCGATGCGTACACCATTACTGTCACAGTAACCACGCATGATTACGGTGTCATGATCTTGGATGAATTTACGCTCTGTCCCATCGTTTAGTTGCAAAGGTTTAGTCCCTTTCCAAGCTAATTCTAACATAGAACCATAGGAGTTTGGTGTTGGACCAGAAATAGTTCCAGACCCCATTAAATCTCCACAACGCACATTACAACCATTCACCGTATGGTGTGCTAATTGTTGTGCCATATTCCAATACATATATTTAAAGTTGGATTCACAAATTAAGTTCTCAGTTCCATTTTCTGGTTGAATCAATACTTCTAAATTAATGTCATAACTTTTTTCTCCTTCGAATTCTAAATAAGAAAGTACTTCAGGATGTTGTTCTGGACCAGCAACTTTGTATGCTTGTAAAGCGTCCATTGTTACTACCCAAGCAGAGATGCTTGATGCAAAGTTTTTAGATAAGAAAGGTCCTAGTGGAACATATTCCCATGTTTGGATGTCTCGAGCAGACCAGTCATTAAACAATACCATTCCAAAGATAAAGTCTTCTGCTTCGTTTGGTGTGATTGAATCTCCTAATGGTTTTCCATCATAGGTAATGAATGCAGTTTCTAATTCGAAATCTAAATTACGGCATGGTGCGTAAATTGGATCTTTTTCCGGGTCTGGTTTGATTTGTCCTTTTGGTCTGTGAATATTTTGTCCTGAAAGAATTACAGAACTCGCTCTTCCATGGTATCCTACAGGAATCCATAACCAGTTTGGTAATAATGCGTTGTTTGGATCACGAAACATAGTACCAACGTTTGTAGCGTGCTCACGGCTAGAGTAGAAATCGGTGTAATCCCCAATTTTTACTGGCATTAGCATAATCACACTTTTATTTGGTATTAATACTTGTTCTGCGTGGTGTGTGTTTTTTTGCAATTCATCATTGCTTGCATCCAACAAGTAAGAGATTCGATTTCTCAATTCTCTCGTAGCTTGTTTTCCTTTCCCCATCAAGTAATTTAATGCGTCAGTATCAAAGTCAGAAGCATCAAATGCTAAGTTGTCCAAATAACCTAGTACGTGTAATGTTTTTAAGTCTAATACGTGGTCACCGATACGTACACCAACGCGTGCACTTAAAGAGGAGGTTTTAAAAACTCCAAAAGGTAAATTTTGAATTGGGAAGTCTGAACCAACAGGTACATTTACCCAAGATGTTAAT
>CANHRS010000074.1 GCA_947463445.1 Flavobacteriia bacterium
AAGTGATTATTACGCATGCAAAAGACGGAGAAATCGTCAAAGAAGCAGATCATTTCATTCCATTATTCGGTTTAAAACCTAGTTTGGGTCCTATCGCAAATTGGGGATTAGAAATAGATAAAAATGCAATTAAAGTAGATACTTTAGATTATTCAACAAACATCCCAGGTATCTATGCAATCGGTGACGTGAATACCTACGAAGGTAAATTGAAACTGATTTTATGTGGTTTCCATGAAGGAACTATCGCATTGCAATCCGCTTTCGCACGTATCCACCCAGACAAGAAAAATGTATTGAAATATACCACTGTAAACGGTGTAAACGGATTTTAATATACGATAATGTAAACTTAACCATTAAGGAATTAAGATTTAAATTAGTAAAACGAGCAGAGTAAAAGGACATTTAGTTCGCTCTGCTCATTTTTTTTAACCGAAGGTAACTTAATGATTTCTAAACCAATCTTACAATTTTTGTCTTTAACTTCTTAATTTCTTAATGGTTCAAAAAAGTAAACCCATGACCAAAGGTCACTTAATGCTACTTAACTCTATCCTACAATGTTTTTCCTTAACTTCTTAATGGTGAAATTTATCTCAATATGACCCAAGGTCACTTAACGTTTTCTAACCCATTTCTAAAATTTTCATTCGCAACTTCTTAATTTCTTAATGGTAAAATTTTTCTAAATATGACCAAAGGTCACTTAATGCTACCTAACTCAATCCTTCAATGTTCGTCCTAAATTTCTTAATGGTAAAAAAATTCTCAATAGACAAAGGTCACTTAATGTTACTTAAACCAATCCTACAATGATCGACGTCAACTTCTTAATTTCTTAATGGTAAAATTTTTCTCAATATGACCAAAGGTCACTTAATGCTAACTAACTCAATCCTTCAATGCTCGTCCTAAATTTCTTAATGGTGAAAAAATTCTCAATAGACCAAAGGTCACTTAATGTTACATTAGCCAATCCTACAATGTTTGTCCTCAACTTCTTAATTTCTTAATGGTTCAAAATGACAACTAATGAAGCCTCCGCTATTCTCGGTCCTTACGATGACCTCCAAGATACTTTCGAATTCCAATTATTCGATTACAAAAAACAACTCCTTCTATTAGCTCCCATCGATAAACTCATTGCGCCAAAACTGAAGAAAATCAAACAACTGCAAGAGGCATACCTAACCCTCGGTGGGGAAATAGAATCGATTCCTGTGACAACCTACGAGCTTATTACGCTAACAGAAGATTTATTAGAAAGCTATTCAATCTATCAAAATGTCCGAAATGGATTAATAAGGAGTATAGCAAGTAGTTCCAGTTATGAAGAAATCGAGAACTTTTGTCAGTATTTAGTCGCTTACGAAAAGATGTATGCTTCTTGTTGGTTTACAGATGAGGTTAATACTTCAGAAATTGTTTCGAAAGAACCAGATCCAATGGATATATTAAAAGCCATACGTGCATACAACGAAAATGACGGTTTTACATTCGAAGATTTAAGAATGAATAAAAACAATCCACCTGCTGTATTAATTAAGGAAAGGAATCGATTATCTTTGTTAGTAACAAAATTTGGGGATTATTATGGAGGAAACATTACAACGCCTTAAGGCACAATTAGAACTGGAAGAATGGCCGAATGTCTATTTTTACAAATTCATTGTAGAAAATGATCCCGAACATGTCGCTTCGGTTCGCGCAATCTTTGAAGAAGAAGCAATCATAACGATTAAAGAATCGAAAAGTGGAAAATATGCCAGTATTAGCATAAAAGAAGTAGCTTTGCACGTAGATTATATCTTAGATAAATACCGACAAGCAAGTACCATTAAAGGAATTATTTCATTATGATTTTATACACATTTTTCACCATGGAGAAAGCAGTAATTTTTATGCTGGTTTCTATTACAATTATCATCGCATTTTTAGCCTACCGTAAAGTATTAAACAATATGCGAAAAGGGGAAATGAATCTAGATAAATATTGTGTACTCTATAGTTTGGAAAAAAATCACCAAACTGGTGAATTGGAGTTTTATTTTACCAATGAAGAGCCAAAACATGTAACTTTTGAAATTTTGTCAGAAAATAACGAAGTTCTAGAAACCTTGGCAGACCAAGAATATAAAGCAGGTGGACACATAGTACGTTATGATTCAACACGTTTGACAAATGGCACCTATTTTTATCAGTTGAGAACGGATAATCAAAAAACAGCTAAGAAAATGATTGTCGAAAATTAGTTGTCAGACTGGCAGAATAAAATGCTTGGCAAACTCTTTGACATTACAATCGTAACTAGTAAATTTGCTCCCGTTAGCAAGTGAAAATTTTAAACCTAAAAATAAAATAAAATGGCATTAGAAATTACAGACGCAAACTTCGAGGAGCTTGTATTGAAATCAGACAAACCAGTATTGGTTGACTTTTGGGCTGAATGGTGTGGACCTTGCCGTATGATTGGACCAGTTGTAGAAGAATTATACAAAGAGTATGAAGGAAAAGCAATTATCGGTAAAGTAAACGTAGATCATAATCCAGGTGTATCTGCTCAATTTGGAGTTAGAAACATCCCAACAATCCTTTTCATCAAAGGAGGTGAAGTAGTTGACAAATCTGTTGGTGCTGTGCCAAAAGCGCAATTAGCTACTAAATTAGACGCGATTATCTAAAAAATCATATAACGTCTGTCTAAGCGTAGTCGAAGACAAGTTACTAAAGTCGGTTAGTTCATAAGAATTAACCGACTTTTTTTGTATGTTGAAAATTTATCAATAGAAGCAAACCATAAATCTTCCCTCTGAGTTTACACTGAGCTTATCGAAGTGAGGATAGAAAGCATTGATTTGAAACCAAGCTGTAGAACAGATATAAGTGACTATTGAATTATTGAACCATAAATCTTCCCTCCTCGAGGGGGATCGAGGGAGGTGAACATTAGATAAATCTTATCAATGTTAAATGCATCCCTCCATCCCTCATCACTCCTTTACTCGATCCCTAATGCTAGTTTACACTTAGCTAGTTCAACCTAAACTTACCGAAGGGAAGTGTCACTCAAATTTTCCCTTCAAAAACTTCCCTGTATAATTATCTTTCTCCAAAATCAATTCCTCTGGAGTTCCTGTAAACACAATGTTTCCACCTTTATCACCACCTTCAGGACCAATATCTATTACCCAATCTGCGCATTTGATTACATCGCCATTGTGTTCAATGACAATGATTGAATTTCCAGCGTCAATTAAACGTTGTAATGCGATTAACAATTTTTCAATATCATAGTAATGCAAACCAGTTGTTGGTTCGTCAAATATGAAAACATTCCCTTGAGCACCTGCACTTTTAGTTAAAAAGGAGGCAAGTTTGATACGTTGTGCTTCACCACCACTCAAAGTACTAGAAGATTGACCCATCTTGATGTAACCAAGTCCAACATCTTCCAATGGTTGAATTTTGGAAACAATTTTATCTTCTAAGGTTCCTTTATGTTCTTTGAAAAATGCCAATGCTTCCGAAATATCCATTTCAAGCAAGTCTGCAATGTTTTTTTCGTGGTATTTTACTTCTAGTGTTTCGGATTTATATCTACGTCCTTCACACGATTCGCAAGGTAAATGAACATCTGCCATGAATTGCATGCCTACTGTAATAATTCCTTCACCTTCACACATCTCACATCGACCACCGTCGACATTAAAACTGAAAAATCCTGGTTTATAACCGCGTGCTTTAGAAATCGGTAATCGTGCATACAAATCTCTAATTTCATCAAATGCCTTTACATAAGTCACAGGATTACTACGGGATGATTTTCCGATCGGATTTTGATCGATTAACTCAATTCCTTTGACAAATTTAACATCTCCTTCTACCGATTTTACTTCGCCTTGAAAATCTCCAAAAACACCAAGTTGCTTACGAATAGCAGGGTAGAGGATGTCTTTGATTAATGTCGATTTTCCGGAACCACTAACACCTGTAACACAAAGCAAAGAGAATAAAGGGATGTCAACAGATACATTTTGCAAATTGTTTTCACGCGCTCCGATAATTTTTATCCAATTGCGGGGTTTACGTTTGTTAGCTGGAATTGGGATGACACGTTCTTTGGTTAAATATTGTGCTGTTAGACTTTGTTTCTGATTGCGCAAATGACTGTCATTCCCTTGAAAAACAACTTCTCCGCCATAAATTCCAGCCATTGGACCAATATCCAAAATTTCATCTGCTTCTTTCATGATGTCTTCTTCATGCTCTACAATGATGACGGTATTCCCCAGATCACGTAAATTCTTTAGTACAGCAATCAGTTTTTTGGTGTCGCGTGGATGTAAACCAATACTTGGTTCATCTAGTATATACATCGAACCAACCAAACTACTTCCTAATGAGGTAGCTAAATTAATCCGTTGTGATTCCCCTCCAGACAAGGAGTTGGAAGTTCTATTTAGTGTAAGGTATTCTAAACCAACCTCACATAAAAATTTCAGACGACTCGTAATTTCTAGTAAAATACGTTTTGCTACTTGCGCATCGTATTCGTTCAATTCAATCGACTGAAAAAAGGCATAACATGCGCGTATCGGTAATAATACTAAATCAGTAATTGTTTTACCTTGAACGGTTACATAATTACTGTCTTTACGCAAACGTGTACCTTTACAATCCGGACAAATGGTTTTTCCACGATACCTAGAAAGCAATACACGATACTGAATTTTATAGGTTTGTGTCTCTACAAATGCGAAAAATGCATTTAATCCGGTGAAATATTTGTTTCCAGTCCACAACAAATTGTATTCTTCTGTGGTTAATTCGTCTATTGGTCGATGTATCGGGAAATTGAATTTGGTAGAACTTAAGGTTAATTCACGTAAATATTCTCCCATCGTTTCTCCTTTCCAACAAGCAATCGCACCTTGATAAATACTCAAAGATGGATCTGGAATTACTAATTTTGGATCGATATCTACCACAGAACCAAACCCTTCACATTTCTTACACGCTCCATATGGATTATTAAATGTGAAAAACTGTTCGCTTGGTTCTGTAAATTCTATGCCGTCTAGTTCAAATCGGTTGTTAAAATAGATCGTTTCATTAGTGTCGGGATAATATATCTCACAATACCCATGACCTTCGGAAAAAGCTAGGGAGGTAGAATCGGAGATACGCAATAAAGCTTCCTCATCTTGAGTTGTTTTAAAACGATCTATGACTACTTTCGCTTCTTGAATGTTTTGTGTTTCTGGAGTAACATCATCCAAATCAAGTACCTCTCCTGTGATGAAAATACGTGCATATCCTTGCTCTTTTAACAAAGAAATTTGACGTTCAACCCCATATTTTTGAAAAGTATGAATAGGAGAAAGTAAATACACTTTTTGTCCCTCTTCTTGTGCTTTTATATGTTCGAGTACATCGGTAACCGTATGTTTTTTTACTTGATTCCCTGAAATAGGTGAATGAGTTTTCCCGATTCGCGCAAAGAGTACTTTAAAATAATCGTAAATCTCTGTGGATGTACCAACGGTGGAACGCGGATTCGTAGAGGTTACTTTTTGTTCAATGGCAATCGCAGGTGAAATTCCCTTGATGAAATCCGTGTCAGGTTTATCTAATTTTCCTAAAAATTGACGTGCATAAGAAGATAAACTTTCTACATAACGTCTTTGCCCTTCGGCGTATAAAGTGTCAAAAGCAAGGGAAGATTTACCGGATCCAGATAAACCAGTAATTACGGTTATTTTACCATGTTGGATTTTAACATCTATATTTTTTAGATTGTTGACACGGGCTCCTTTTATATGGATGTATTTATCACCCATACATACGAGTTCTTACAAGTTCTAAAGCTAATTCTAATTGCTCTTGTTGGTCAATATCGCTATTGTCTAAAACAACGGCGTCTTCTGTTTGTATCAGTGGACTTTCAGATCTCGTAGAGTCTAAATAATCACGCTCCTCTAGATTTTGACGAATTTCTTCACGAGTTATGTTCGGTTCTATTGGAAGTAATTCTTTATATCTCCTATCGGTTCTTACTTCAGATGAGGCAGTTACGAATAGTTTTAATTCTGCATGAGGGAATACTACAGAGCCGATATCTCTACCGTCCATAACAACACCTCCTTTTTCTCCCATCTTCTTTTGTTCTACAACTAATTTCTGTCTAACCTCTTTAATACTTGCAACTTTACTTACTAACGAGGAAATTTCTAAGCTTCTAATTTCTCGCTCTACCACTTCGTTATTTAAGTATATTTCCAATTTGGAAGTTTCTTTATTTCGTTCAAAATGGATTTCAATTTGGTTTAAGTGATCGACGATAGCGGTTTGATTAACAAGTTCTTTTGACACAAATCCTTTGCGAAAACAAAATAATGTAACTGCGCGATACATAGCTCCCGTATCTACAAAAACATACCCCAATTCAAACGCAAGTGCCTTTGCTAAGGTACTTTTTCCACAACTGGAAAATCCATCGATTGCGATTGTGATTTTTTTATGTTTTTGCATTTTACTTTACTTCAAATTTCACGTAAATATTGGATGCTATTTTAATTTTAGAAAATTGAATATCTAAACGTTCATTTTTCAAAAGTGAACTTCCATTTTCGTCCAATTGAATAGCGTTTGGAGTGGCCATCGTGCGCATGACTGGATATGGGTATGGATTTATATTGTGGCGAACAATTAATGATTTACCTGTAGTCTCTCCAATAGCATGTAATAAATAATCTGCTCTATGTTTAGCGTCTTTCATCGCTTTAATTTCGATTTCTTTAACTATTGCATCATATTTTGTATGATTAACTTTTTCTATGTATATGTTATTAATTTTGATTTCATTTAATTTTTCGAAAACCATTGCTACTTCTTTTGCAGAAGAAACCTTTAACAAATAATTAGAAATGGAAAGTATTTGTTTTTTCCATTTTACTTGAACGATATCGGTGTTTGCATCAGAAAGACTCAAATCTTCTAAACTAATTCCATTAGCAATTAGTGTTTTTTTCATTTCTTCTTCTTGGTCTTCAATAGAAATTTTTGTTTTACCATCTATGCGTTCATCAATTTCAATTTTTAAATAAATCATATCCGGAACTACTAAAGTGTCAGCTGATCCTTCTACTTCTATGTACGATTTTTCATGAAGTACAGTAGCAACTTGTGTATAGCTAAAAGTAGTAATTGATAATACTGCGATTGATAATAATAATCCTTTCATTTTAGATTTAATATAGTTTTGGATATTTCGTTGGGTTTACTTCATGCATGATTTCCATTACTTTCTCAATTATATCTTCCAAGTTTGGTTTAGAAAAATAATCACCATCGGATCCATATGCTGGTCGATGATCTTTAGATGTTAAGGTAACTGGAGCAGAATCCAAGGTGAAATAAGCCTTTTGTTCGGTTAAGATTTTGTCTAACATAAAGCCACAAGCACCGCCGCTTACATCTTCATCTACCAATAATAATCGATTAGTTTTCTCTAAGGATTGTTTAATGCGATGGTTTATATCAAATGGTAAAATTGTCTGAACATCAATTAATTCTACGTGAATATCATGTTCTTTAAGGATATGACAAGCCTTCTCACAAATATTGAATGTAGAGCCATAAGAAACTAAAGTAAGATCACTTCCCTCAAGAACAACTTCAGGTATTCCAATTGGTGTTCGGTAGTCTCCAATGTTCGTTGGACGTTTCTCTTTTGTTCGGTAACCATTCAATGGTTCAATAACTAAAGCACAATCATCACTCGCAAGTAAGGTGTTGTAAAACCCTGCTGCTTTTGTCATGTTACGGGGTACGCAAACAATCATTCCGCGAACAGCATTTATTATCATTCCTAATGGGCTACCACTATGCCAAATTCCTTCTAAACGGTGACCACGTGTACTTATGATTAATGGTGCTTTTTGTCCACCTTTGGTTCGGTATTGTAGGGTAGCTAAATCATCGGACATGATTTGAAGCGCATAAATCAAATAATCTAAATATTGAATTTCAGCAATTGGACGTAATCCACGCATCGCCATTCCAATACCTTGACCGATGATTGTGTTTTCACGGATTCCTGTGTCAAATACGCGTAATTCGCTAAATGCAGCTTGTAATCCTTCGCAACTTTTGTTAACTCCGCCGATTCCACCGACATCTTCTCCGAAAATTAAAGTTTCAGGATAACGCGCAAATACTTCGTGGTAATTTTCTTTTAAAACCAATCGACCATCGATCATCGTTCCAGCATCATCGTAAATAGGTTTTACTTCCTCTTTCAGTAATGCGGACATCGAAGATTGTGAATAAATATGTGTAGAATAAAGTTCGTGACACATCGCTAGTTTTTCTTTTACCCAAGTTGCTATTTGAGGTGCAGTTGGACAATTGTCACTTGCACCCAAACGCAAACAAGTACGAACCATACCATAAACATCTTTACGTAACAAATCTTTCTCTTTGTTCAAACGTTCGATGTTTTGTAAAATCGTTGCTGTATGTTTTGTTTCTGTTGCTAATTGGGTCAATAATGGTAATACGGAGTCAATATCTCTACGAATATCATCTGTAAAGTCTTTCCAAGCTGCATTTTTAGTATCGCGAACTTCTTCTTTTGCTGCTTTTTCTAATGCTTCAATTTCTTCTAGAGTAGCAATAATATCACCTTCTACTTCGAAATTAAGAATCCATTCTTTGAATTTTGCTATACAGTCAAAATCTTTTTCCCATTGTAAACGTTCCGAAGATTTATAGTGCTCATGGGATCCGGAAGAGGAGTGACCTTGCGGTTGATTTACTTCTTTTACATGCACAAAAACAGGAATTCGTTCTTCACGAACAATAGATGCTGCTTTTTCAAACGTTTCTACCATGTGCGCGTAATCCCAACCAGTTGTAGTCATAATTTCCCACCCCGGTTTATCTTCTGTACGTTGAAAACCAGCTAATACTTCTGAAATACTACCTTTGGTAGTTTGTTTTGCTGTTGGAACAGATATTCCATAACCATCATCCCAAACAGACATTAAAATTGGAATTTGTAAAACTCCAGCAGCGTTTATAGATTCCCAAAATACACCTTCTGATGTACTTGCATCTCCAATAGTTCCAAAAACGATTTCATTTCCATCGTTTGTGAATTTTTTGAAGTTAGGATCATTTTTCAAGGTTGGATGCTCTTTATATACTTTGGATGCCTGCGCCAAACCAAGCATACGTGACATTTGACCAGCAGTAGGAGAGATGTCTGAAGCAATATTGTTGTGTTGCATTAAATCCACCCAGTTCCCTTGCTCGTCAATATTTCGTGTTGCAAAATGCCCGCCCATTTGTCTACCAGCCGAAGTTGGTTCTAGATCTACATCTGCGTGTGCGTACAATCCTGCAAAATATTCTTTAATTGTTAATTCACCCAAAGCAAAAACCATGGTTTGATCGCGGTAATAGCCAGATCTAAAATCCCCCTTACGGAATTGTTTAGCTAATGCTAATTGCGCAAGTTCCTTTCCGTCTCCGAAAATTCCGAATTTCGCTTTACCTGTAAGTACTTCTTTTCTACCTAGTAAGGAAGTTTCTCGGGATAAACACGCTAACTTAAAGTCGTTTAAAACTTCTTGTTTAAAAGTGTTGAAGTCCACGTTGTTTTCTTCTAGTTGTATTGAGTCGTTTGCCATCGTCTTGTTTTGTTCTACAAATATAACGAAATAAAGGTTTTTTTTCGGTAATGTTTCAGAGAATTAATCGTTTTGAACAATGCCTAATTGTCGTTCATTCTTATCGCCGATTAATCAAAAATTATTTTACTTTTGTAAAAAAAATGCCCACGTGGTGAATCCCGATAGCTATCGGGAGGTAGACATGCGGAAATTAAAAAATGCCCACGTGGTGAAATTGGTAGACATGCCATCTTGAGGGGGTGGTGCCAATAGGTGTGCTGGTTCGAATCCAGTCGTGGGCACGATTAAATAGGTCAACTTATTCATTTTGAGTGAGTTGACTTTTTTGTTTTACCACATTATTCCCACATCTATAATTTTTTGAATTTTTATAATTAAATTAAGGGTTTAAAACTGTTTATATGCTGCAATTTGGTAATAAAATTTTAGAATATTTAGAATCAATACTTGATAAAATAATTAAGTCTAGTAATACTGTAAATGATATTAAATCAGTTGAAGTTATTAAAACTGAATCGATAAATCTTTCAAAATACATTTATACTGAAAAAGGGGATTTATATATTCTTATATTATATGTTAATGATTTGTTTAGTTCAACTCTATCTAATGGAGTATTAAATGAAATCCTTATAAAATCGGACGAGATAATTAATAGGATTGGCTTAGAAAAAGAAATCTATGGTGCGTGGAATAGATACAAAGAAAATAATGGAATTTTAAATAAAGAATTCCATCTATGGCAGGATTTAAACTTCGAATTCATTGCTAAAAAGAACAATGAAGTAATTCAATATTTTACTATTAAATTAAAAAGGTATGAATCACTTTATGATCATTTGAATGGAAAAAATCAAACAGATGATTTCGATGATGTTTTTGCGAATAATTCAAATAATTTTATAATTTACCAATTCGCTAAAATTAAATATGATGAAATCCTTTTAGAAGTATTTGCTTTATTAGATTTAACATTACTAAGAATTAATGAATTTTTAAAATCGAATAATAAATCCCTAAAAGAAAAAAGTAATATTTTAGAATTATATGAACTTGATAAGTTTGAATCGACAAAAAATCATATTTATAAAAATCATATTTATAAAAATCCTGTTGCTATAAATGCTTTTGAGAAAATAATAAATGATAATACATTTCTATTTACACT
>CANHRS010000075.1 GCA_947463445.1 Flavobacteriia bacterium
CTAAATCTTAATATGTATATTTGGACTCACGGAAAAAATCCGAAAAATATTATTTACACACCTATGAAAAAACACATTGTTGCCTTGACAACACTACTTTCTGTGAGTAGTTTGTGGTCTCAACAGAAGAAAATCGATTACGTTGAGTATGATTTAGCCAATGGATTACATGTAATTTTGCACGAAGAGCATACAGTTCCAATAGCAGCAGTATCTATTATGTACCATGTTGGTTCTAAAAATGAAAAAGCAGATCGTACTGGTTTCGCTCACTTTTTTGAACATTTATTATTTGAAGGTTCTACAAACATTAAACGTGGAGAATATGCTCAAATAGTTGAAAAAAATGGAGGAACATTAAATGCAAATACCTCTCAGGATCGTACCTATTATTATGAAATCATGCCATCCAATCAAGTGGAATTGGGTTTATGGTTGGAAAGTGAACGATTATTACACGCACGCGTAGACAAAACAGGAATTGAGACGCAGCGTCAAGTAGTTAAAGAAGAAAAAAGACAAAGTGTGGACAATCAGCCATATGCTTCTTTTTTAGCAAACATGAGTAGTCGCGTATTTAAAAAACATCCTTACAATTGGGTTCCGATTGGTTCGATGGAGCATTTAGATGCAGCGCAAGAAGAGGATTATGTAAACTTCTATCGTACATTTTATGTTCCTTCAAATGCAGTATTATCTATTGCAGGCGATATAAATATAGAAGAGACTAAAAAGATGATCGATAAATATTTCGGTTCTATACCAAAAGGTCAGGCAATCAATATGTATCGTGATTTTGAAAATGTATCGGAGGACGAATTCAAAAAAAGATATGGTGTTTCCAAAGAATTATTTACAGCAAGTAACTTTTTGAAACCTACGAATCCTTCTGCCATTAAAGCATTACAAAAACAGCTATCACTTGCCACTTCAGTACCAAGACCTTCTACTGTTGAAGAACCAATTAAAGGTCAGATAGTGGATACAATTTATGATAACATTCAATTACCAGGTGTATTTATGGGATATCGTTTCCCGGAACAAAACCATGTAGATTACCCAGCAATCGAAATCTTGAATACTATTTTATCCGAAGGAGCAAGTTCTAGAATGAATAAATCTTTGGTAGAGAAGAAACAACTTGCTGTAGAAGCATTCTCCTTTGGAATGAATTCTGAAGATCCGGGATTAGGAGTTGTTGCAACTATAGCTGCAGATAAAGTGGATTTAAAGACACTTCAAACAGCAATGGACGAAGAAATTACACGTATTCAAACTGAATTAGTAAGTAAAGAAGAATTACAAAAAGTAATCAATCAATATGAAAACACTATTGTAAGTTCCAATAGTGATGTAGCAGGAATTGCTGAAAATTTAGCAAACAATTACATGTATCGAAAAAATACAGCGTTAATCAATAAGCAATTAACAGCCTATTTAACGATTACTCCTGAAGACATCCAACGTGTTGCAAAAAAATATTTAACAAGAGATTCACGTGTAATCTTACTTTATTTACCAAAATCTTCCAATTAATTGCTCTATGAAAAAGTTATTATTTCTATGCATAGCAACGTGTACCAACCTCATTCTTTATGGTCAATTAGATCGTTCCATTAGACCAACTGGTAGTACAGCACCAACAATTAACATTAAAGAATCAGAGGTATTTACCTTACCAAATGGTATTACCGTAATTTTATCTGAAAATCATAAACTACCTAGAGTATCTTTTAATTTTGTTTTGGGTTCAAATCCGATTCTTGAAGGGTCTAAAACTGGATTAAGTAGTTTAGCAGGAGAATTATTGATGTCTGGCACGGAGAAAAGATCCAAAGATCAATTAGACCAAGAGATTGATTACATCGGCGCTACACTTCGTTCCTCTTCTGAAAATGTATTTTTACAATGTTTGACAAAACATGTTGAAAAAGGCTTAGACTTGATGTCCGATGTTTTATTACGTCCGACGTTTCCGGAAGAAGAATTTGATCGTGTAAAAAAGATGAAAGAATCCAATATTCTTTCTTCCAAATCAAATCCTGGAGCAATGGCTTCTAATGCAGAATCTAGAGCAAACTTTCCTACTGGACATCCTTATGGGGAAGTTGAGACAGAAAACACATTACGTGATATCACAATTGCGGATGTTAAAAATTATTACCGTGGCTTGTTTACACCAAAAGGAAGCTATTTAGTAATTGTTGGTGATGTTACAAAAGATCAAGCAAAACGTTGGGCAGAACATTATTTTGGTACATGGGAAGGACATGATAAAATCATAACAAAATATAATGATCCATTCTATCACACAGGTAATCGTGTAATTTTCGTAGCTAAACCAGGCGCACCTCAGTCGGTAATTACGGTTTCATTTCCGATGAAAATCAAATCAGGCGATAAAAATCAATTGGTATTAAATACATTGAATGGAATTTTCGGTGGCGGTGGATTTGGCGCGCGCTTATCCCAAAACTTACGTGAGAAAAGAGCCTATACCTACGGTTGTTATTCTAGAGCAAATGTAACAGAAGATGGTAGTTTTTATTCCATATCAGGAAATTTCAGAAATGAGGTTACAGATAGTGCGGTAGCACAAATATTATTAGAGTTAGATCGTATTCAAAAATCAGAAGTAACGGACGAAGAGTTAGCAAGTATCAAAGCATTATTGGCAGGTAATTTTGCACGTTCTTTAGAGAAACCAATGACGATTGCACAATTTGCACTAAATATAATTAAGTATAATTTACCAAAAGATTATTACCAAACGTACTTAAAAAGATTAGATGGTATAACTAAAGCAGAAATTTTAGAAGCAGCAAAACAATATCTTACAGCTACGGGTTGTAACATTATCGTTGTTGGAAATCCTGCAATTTTAGATAATCTGAAACAATTTGATGCAGACGGTGCAATTGAAAAATTAGATGCATTCGGTCAAGAAATCAAAGAAATGAAAAAGGCAACTATTTCTAAAGAAGTTTTGCTTGAAAAATATGTTACTACAATTACAAATACTACTTCACTTCACAAAGCAGTAAAAGTGGTTAGTAAAATTAAAACACTTAAGCGCGAGACTGAATTAACGGCACCGCAAATACCAATGCCAATCGTTAAATCAGATTATATATCCCAAACAGATAAAGAAACGATGGTTTTGAGTATGTCCGGGAATACCTTGCAAAAAAGTGTATTTAATGGCGAAAAAGGATACGATCAAGATCAGCGTGGAAAAACACCAATGTCCAAAGAATCTATTGATGCTAAGAAAAAAGTAGCTGGGATTTTACCAGAAGTTTATTTCGCTAAAAACAATGTAAATTATGAGTTGTTAGGCATTGAGGTTGTGAATGGTAAAGATGCCTATGTACTTAAATATTCCGATGGCATAAAAGAAACATATGATTATTTTGATGTTGCTACTTTCTATAAAATTAGATCTATATCCACCGAGGAAGGAAATACACAAACATTTAATTTTGGAGATTTTAAACAAGTGAATGGTATCTATCAACCATACGCAATCTCTATTGAAATGCAAGGATTGACCTTGAATGGAATAGTTAAAAATTTAGAAATAAATGGTAAAATAGATTCTTCTATTTTTGAATAAAATATACAAAATGATAACAAGTATTTTAAAAAAGATTTTTGGGGATAAAGCCAATAAAGAACAAAAAGAATATCAACCTATTATAGATAAAGCGAATGCTTTCTTTGCGGAATTTGAATCCTTAACGGATAACGAATTACGTGGAAAAACACGTGGTTTTCAAAAATTAATTCAAGAGAAAACAAAAGAACTTGAAGAACAAATTGAAGAGATTCGTTTGAAAGCAAATGATCCTGAAACTTCTGTAGATGACAAAGAGCCTTTGTTTGAAAAAATGGATGCACTTTCAAAAGAAGTTAATCAAAAAATCGAAGAGGTATTATTAGAAATTCTACCAGAGGCATTCGCTGTGGTAAAAGAAACATCGAGACGTTGGGCTGTTAATGGTCAATTAGAAGTTACTGCGCAAGATTTTGATCGAATTTTAGCGAATCAAAAGGATGGAATTACAATAGATGGCGACAAGGCTATTTGGCATAACGCTTGGACAGCTGCTGGAGCTGCGGTTAGTTGGTCGATGATTCACTACGATGTTCAATTAATGGGTGGAGCTGTTCTTCATAAAGGAAACATCGCTGAGATGCAAACTGGTGAGGGTAAGACCTTGGTAGCAACGTTACCTGTATATTTAAACGCACTTTCTGGAAAAGGAGTTCACTTAGTAACCGTGAATGATTACTTAGCAAAACGTGACTCGGAATGGATGGGTCCTTTATACCAATTCCATGGATTACGTGTAGATTGCATCGACAAACATAGACCTAATTCTCCAGAAAGAAGAAATGCATACTTAGCTGACATTACATTTGGAACAAATAATGAATTTGGTTTCGATTACTTACGTGATAATATGGCAAGTAATCGCGAAGATTTGGTACAACGTGAACACCATTTTGCGATTGTTGATGAGGTCGATTCTGTATTAATTGATGATGCTAGAACACCTTTAATTATTTCTGGTCCAACACCAAAAGGAGATGAACATGAATTTCATGAGTTAAAACCACGTGTTGTTAAGCTAGTAGATGCACAAAAAGCATATGTTAATCAAGTTTTAGTAGAAGCTAAAAAATTATTAGCGGTTATTAATGCACCTGGAGATGATAAAAAAGATGTGAAAACATCTTTAGAAGAAGGAGGAATTGCTCTTTTACGTGCTTACAGAGGGTTACCAAAAAACAAACCATTAATTAAATTCTTATCAGAACCTGGTATTAAGGCACACTTACAAAAAGTGGAAAACACCTACATGGCAGAACAAGGAAAGCACATGAAAAAAATTGATGCCGAACTGTTTTTTGTTATTGATGAGAAAAATAACACCATTGAACTTACGGAAAAAGGAATTAATTTAATTTCAGATGGAGAAAATTCTGATTTCTATGTAATTCCAGATATCGGTGGAGAAATTGCGAAACTTCAAAAGGAAAATCTTACTTTAGAAGATACACAATTGCGTAAGGATTTATTGATTCGTGATTTCAGTGTAAAATCGGAGCGTATTCATTCGGTGAACCAACTTTTGAAAGCCTATACCCTATTTGAAAAAGAAGTAGAGTATGTTATCATGGATGGTAAAGTGAAAATCGTGGATGAGCAAACAGGTCGTATTATGGAAGGACGTCGTTATTCGGACGGACTACACCAAGCGATTGAAGCCAAAGAAAACGTTACGATTGAAGCTGCAACACAAACATATGCAACCATTACGTTACAAAATTACTTCCGTATGTACCATAAGTTAGCTGGTATGACAGGTACAGCAGAAACGGAAGCAAAAGAATTTTGGGATATCTATAAATTAGATGTGGTTGTAATACCTCCTCACAGAGCAATTTCTCGTAAAGATTTAAATGATTTGGTATATCGTTCTGCACGTGAGAAATTCTCTGCAGTAATCGATGAAACTGAACGTTTAGTAAAAGAAGGTCGACCAGTATTGGTAGGAACAACGACGGTGGAGATTTCTGAATTTTTGAGTCGTTCTTTTAAAATGCGTGGTATTCCACACCAAGTATTAAATGCAAAACAACACCAAAAAGAAGCGGAAATTGTTGCTGAAGCGGGTAAAGCTGGAGCGGTAACGATTGCAACGAATATGGCTGGACGTGGTACAGATATTAAATTAGGAGAAGGAGTTAAAGAAGCGGGTGGTTTAGCTATTATTGGTACAGAACGTCATGATTCTAGACGTGTTGACAGACAGTTACGTGGTCGTGCTGGTCGTCAAGGTGATCCAGGATCTTCTCAATTTTTTGTTTCTCTAGAAGATGACTTAATGCGTAAATTCGGTTCAGAACGAATTGCAAAAATCATGGACCGTATGGGACTTAAAGAAGGAGAAGTAATTACCCATGGAATGGTATCTAAATCCATTGAACGTGCGCAGAAAAAAGTAGAAGAGAACAATTTTGGAATGCGTAAACGTTTGCTAGAGTACGATGATGTAATGAGCGCGCAACGTAAAGCAATTTACAAAAAACGTCACAATGCATTATTTGGAGATCGATTAAGTTTGGATATTGCCAATATGTTGTATGATGTTGCTGATTCTATTGTTTACAACTTCCCTCATGCTACACAATTTGAAGAGTTTACGTTTGAATTATACCGCGTATTAGGTATTGAATCACCGGTGGATGAAGCGGAATTTTCTACATTAAACAAAAATGTGATTTCAGATAAGGTATACAATGCAGTAATGGTTCATTACAAACATAAGAACGATCGAATTATTCAAAAAGCTTATGGTCAGGTAAAAAGTGTTTACGAAAACCATAACAATACTTTTGAAAATATTCTATTCCCATTATCTGACGGTGTGAAAGAAATGCAGATGGTTGTTAGTTTGAAAGAAGCATATGAAACGAATGGTCAAGCATTAATAACGTCTTTTGAACGTAATGTTACGTTAGCGCTTATTGATGATGAATGGAAAGAACATTTACGTGAAATGGATGAACTGCGTACATCTGTACAACAGGCTGTATACGAACAAAAAGATCCGTTAATTGTTTATAAATTAGAGTCCTTCGAGTTATTTAAATCTATGTTAGGTCGCTTAAATCTTCAAACGGTAGAATCCCTTGTAAAAATGGATATTGCCTATGAACAAGAATCGATTCAGAGTACCAACCGAGCTGCAGCGATTCAAAATCACTACGAAAAAGCGCAGTTAGGATCTGGAATTGAAGATGCAGAAGTTTTAGAAGAAGAAGTGGTAAAAAAACAACCTATCGTTGTTGAACCTAAGATTGGAAGAAATGATGCTTGTCCATGTGGTAGTGGAAAGAAATACAAACAATGCCACGGGAAATAAATAGTAACTAGATTATCATACATAGAAAAGGCTGTCCTTGTGAGACAGCCTTTTCTATGTGTATTTATTTTGTTTTTTATAATTCGACTAGTACATTCTTCTCCTCCATCAACTTCCGTAAATTTTGAATTGCATACCGCATTCTACCAAGTGCGGTGTTGATACTTATTTCTTTTTCCTCAGCAATATCTTTAAAAGACATTCCTTGAAAAATACGCATTTCAATTAATTCGCGTTGCGCTGCTGGTAATAAATCTATGCCACTTACTAGTTCGGTATACAACTCTGTTTGCATTACTTGTTCTACCCACGGCGTTGAATCACATTCCATATGCGTAAATACATTAAACGAATCTGAATTAGAAGACGATTCTGAAATCATTTTACGTGCTTTATTTTTACGGAAATAATCGATGATTAAGTTATTCGCTATGCGAAGCGCCCAAGGTAAGAATTTACCTTCCTCATTGTACTTTCCAGTTTTAAGCGTGTTGATTATCTTAATAAAAGTATCTTGAAATAAATCTTCTGCTAATTCCGTAGATTTTACTTTCGAAACAATAGTTTTAAAAATAATACGTTTGTATTTTTTTAAAAGAATTTCTAATGATTTTTCATCGCCTGAAATGTATTGATTCACCAATAGGGAATCATCCAATGTACTAAACATAGCTCTATAATTTATGACCGAAGTCGATTTATACTAAATAGAGTAATGTTTTTCCAATAGGCGTTTTATAATTATTGTTTGTTTTGCTAATATAGAAAAGTATTTTCAATAAACAAATAAAAAAACAAAAAAATGTTAATTTGTGTAACTTAAAAAATAGATTTTCATTTATAGTTAATTATTTTTCAGTTTCCACATTTATCCCTTATTTTTGCTACTTACGCAGGCTATGAAAGAAACTAAATTTATTGATATTCGAAAAATAATTGGGGATAAAAAACCTCGATTATTGCGACTTCTACCAAACTTCGTCATTCGTTATATTGAGCGAATATTGCATGAGCAGGAAGTAAACGAAGTTATTTTAGACAATAAAGACAAACACAATCAAGATTTTTGTCAGGCTGTAATTGATCGATTTAACATACAGTTAGAAGTTACTGGTATTGAAAATGTTCCTACTACAGGAGGGGTAACCTTAGCGATGAATCATCCACTTGGCGGGATGGATGCAATGGCATTGGTTACGGCATTAAAAAATCAACGTACTGATTTAAAATTTATCGTCAACGATATTCTTTTACATTTAGAAAGTATGCAAGGAATGTTTGTTGGGGTAAATAAGCATGGCAGAAATTCGAATTCCAATTTATTAAAGATAGATGAAATTTTTTCTACAGGAAGTGCTGTATGTATCTTCCCTGCTGGTTTGGTGAGTCGTAAAATAGATGGGAAAGTACAAGATTTAGAATGGAAAAAAACCTTTGTTTCATTATCTATCAAACACAATCAACCAATTGTACCAGTATATATAGATGGTACACTTTCAAATTTTTTCTATCGATTAGCTAGTTTGCGTAAGGCGATTGGAATAAAAGCGAATATTGAAATGTTTTTTTTAGTGGATGAATTATTTAAGCAAAAAAACGCTACCATGAAATTAACGTTTGGAAAGCCAATTTACCCTGAATCTCTTTCAAAATCAAGATCACAAAAAGAATGGGCGAACGAAATTCGCAATCAAGTATATTCATATTCAGAAAAATAAATTATGCAACAAGCTATTATTGCACCAGTTTCCAAAGAATTAATAAAACAAGAATTAAATCAAGAGCGCTTTATCCGTACGACACGTAAAGGCGGGAATGAAATTTATTCTGTTAATATACACAACGCACCAAATACATTACAAGAAATTGGGCGTTTACGCGAGGTAACATTTCGTCAATCCGGAGGAGGAACAGGTTTGCCACTTGATTTGGATGAATATGACACAGCGGATATTTGTTATGAGCAATTAATCGTTTGGTCGCCGGAAGATGAAGAGATTGTTGGTGGTTACCGATATATTCTTTGTAAAAACGCGATTACTTCGGAGGGTATTCATTTGTCAACTAGTCATTACTTTGCATTTTCAGATGCATTTGTTGAAAATTATTTACCATTAACCATTGAATTAGGTAGATCTTGGGTTCAGCCTAACTTTCAACCATCCGTTAATCCGCGCAAAGGTTTATTTGCCTTGGATAACATCTGGGATGGTTTAGGCGCAATTATTTTAACGAATCCTAGTATGAAATACTTTTTCGGAAAAGTAACGATGTATCCTACCTATGACCGGGAATCTAGGGATTTCTTATTACACTTTATGCACCATTATTTTCCGGATACAGAAAATTTAATGAAACCTTTCCATCCGCTTTCGCAAGATTATGACTGTGCTTTTGTAGAAGAACAATTGAATAGCTTACCGTTTAAAGATGGTTTTAAAGTGTTAAATTCTTATGTGCGTGCAAGAAATGAGAATGTTCCTCCCCTAGTGAATATTTACATGCACCTTTCCCCTACTATGAAAACATTTGGTACTGCAGTAAATCATGAATTTGGAGATGTGGAAGAAACGGGTATATTGGTTACGATTCCGGATATTTACGAGGAAAAAAAGGAAAGACATATTACGTTTTAATCAAAATAATGATTATATTAGGTAAACTAATTTTATATTGTGATTTTAGTTAAATAATGAAGCATATACTTTTTAAATATAAAAAATGACAGAAACATTAACTTCACCGGTTACCGAATTATTAGAGCAATTAATTGACGAGAAAGATTTAATCGTTTACAATGATGATGTAAATACATTTGATCATGTGATTGAGAGTCTCATAAAAGTTTGTGATCATGATGGTATGCAAGCCGAACAATGTACATGGATTATCCATTATAAAGGACGTTGTGGTGTAAAAAGAGGTGATTATGAGACACTCGAAGCGATGTGTACTGCATTATTGGAACGCGGAATTTCTGCTGAGATAGAATAATCAATAAAAATCACTAAAATATTTGCAGTTATACAAAATTATTGTATTTTTGCACTCACAAAATGGCTCCGTAGCTCAACTGTATAGAGCACTACATTACGGCTGTAGAGGTTTAAGGTTAGAATCCTTACGGGGTCACAAAGGAAAGAGAAGCAATAGCTTCTCTTTTTTTTTGCAGTATATTTTGAAATTAAGTAAAACTAAGGGTCATGACCAAAAGTTGGGATCAATACCAAAAGTTGGTCATGATCCAAAACTAATACTATTCAACCGGTTTATACATGCAGTTTGCATACATACCAATTTATACATTTATTTCACTCCATTAATAAAGGTATCTACGAAATTTAGAATTTTAGAAAGTAGTCTATCGCCAATCGACTTGCGTTCCAATAATTTTGGTTTCTCTCCCTCGATTAGGTCTAACAATTCATTTCTTAACGGTTCTCTTTCTGCAAATAGATAGTTTTCAATTAATTTCTCCGTCTTTTCTTCTGAAAGATTTTCTTCCTCTACGATTTGCTTGAATGCTTTTATTTGCTCAGCTGTCCAGAAACGCTCAAATTCATCGGAAACATCTTCTGAGTTTTGAATGGTCGGTAGATTTTCTTGAATGAAACGTTCGATTAATTCTCGTTTGGTTCGCAATTTTGGATCACCTGTAAGTAAGTCGACAATTTCTTTCTGCTTTTTGGCTAGTTCGTTCGGTTCTGAATTCTTTAAATTCCCTAATAAGTTTAGAATGTAATTGACGTTTATCTCGTCGCGATGAATTAATTCTAATTCAAAATCTACATCTTCTAAAATGGATACTTTTTCTTTTTCAGTTGTTTTACGAACGGTTTC
>CANHRS010000076.1 GCA_947463445.1 Flavobacteriia bacterium
AGAATTGATAAACCATGCGAGTTTAAAAGATACCTTATTTCTTCCAAGACTGAAAGAATCCATTGAATTTAAGAAAAAATTGTACCCGTAATTTATTTGTACAACCCCAAATACTGAAAGACCTATTTCTGGTACTAAGGTAGGATTGAAATGAATTCCATCATTGTAGCCTACTAAATTTAAATTAGCATTTGCGACAAAAAAATGATATCCTAATCCAATTTTAGGAGCAAAATTAATTTTATTTCCTACAAAATTAATTTCAGTTCCAAAAGTTGAATATGAATACTTCAAATACGACATAAAATATTGTCCGTCAGTTTGATCATTATCATTTGAAGTACGTCTTAAACCTACATCGAGTGTATTCACGTTTTGATAGGAATATCCTACATTCCACATCCACTCTTTTTTGATAAAAGATGATTTATGCTGACCAAAACAAGTCAGATTAAAAAAAAACAGAAACAACAGTAAATATCTCAAATTGAGTATGATGTTAAAATTAAAATAACTAATTATCAATTATTAAGAAATTCAACAAACTCCTCTTCACTCAAAATCTTCACTCCCAATTTAGTGGCCTTTTCCAATTTAGCTGGCCCCATATTTTCTCCTGCTACGACATAGGTAGTTTTAGCAGAGATTGAGCTAACATTTTTCCCTCCGTTGTCTTCGATGACTTTTTTTAAATCATCCCTGGAGAAAGTGGAAAACACACCGGAAACGACAAAGTTCATCCCTTCAAACTTATTGGAAACAAACTCTTTTTCAACCCCTTGCAATTGAACACCTGCTTGCTTTAACTTTTCAATAATATTATGGTGCTCTGGTTCATGGAAATAATTTTGTACTGAAATCGCAATTTTCTCACCAATTTCATCTACTGCTATCAATTCTTCCAATGAAGCTTTTGCCAATAAATCGATCGTTGAAAATTTTGCAGCCAATTTTTTAGCCACAGTCTCCCCAACAAAACGAATACCCAAAGCAAACAATACACGTTCAAATGGAATTTGCTTGGATGCTTTCACACTTTGCAACAAATTATTTGCAGACCTATCAGCCATACGATCCAAATTGACCACTTGATCAAACGTCAGCGAATACAAATCCGCAACATTTTGAACCAAGCCAGCTTTGAAAAGTTGCGCTATCGTCTCGACTCCTAATCCATCTATATTCATCGCTTTACGAGCAATAAAATGTTCCATCCTTCCAATTACTTGCGGTGGACATGCCTTTTCATTTGAACAGAAATGATTCGATTCTCCTTCACGACGAACTAATTCAGTTTGACATTCCGGACAATGGGAAATAAAATCCACTTTGTGGGCATTTATAGCACGTTTATCTATATTTACACCGACAATCTTAGGGATAATCTCCCCACCTTTTTCAACATATACACTATCCCCAAGGTACAAGTCATTTTTTTCGATTTGATCCGCGTTATGCAGTGAAGCACGTCTGACAACAGTACCACCTAATTGAACAGCCTTTAAATTTGCAACAGGCGTAATAGACCCAGTTCTACCTACTTGAAAAACAACAGATTCCAATATTGTTTCTACACGTTCTGTTTTAAATTTATACGCTATTGCCCAGCGAGGAGATTTTGCTGTAAATCCTAATTCTTGTTGTGCTTCGTAATTATTTACTTTTATTACAACTCCATCAATTTCAAATGGAAGGGTATCACGTTGTTTGTCCCAGTACTCAATAAACTCCATGATTCCATCAATAGAATCCGTTTTATGAATGTATTGAGCTTGAATTAACGGAATTTTAAATCCCCATTCTTTTGCTTTTAAAACACTTTCAAAATGTGACTCTAAAGGCAAATCATTACCATAAATCCCATATAAGAAACAATCTAAACCACGAGATGCTACTATACGCGAATCTTGTTGCTTCAGAGTACCTGATGCTAAATTTCTAGGATTCGCATATTCGGGTTCGTCATTTTCTCTTCGTTCTTCATTCATTTTATGAAATGAAGCGATGGGATAAAATATTTCACCGCGTATTTCAAAATCTACTGGGTAGTCTCCTTGTAATTGAAGAGGAATGGTTTTAATCGTTTTAACATTTACAGTTACGTCTTCTCCAGAAGTTCCATCACCTCGGGTTACTGCTCTAACTAACTTACCATTTTCATACGCAATACCTATTGCGACTCCATCGTATTTTAATTCGCAGACATATTCAATTTTGGTTTCAATGCTTTTTTTGATACGATTTTCCCAATCAATAATTTCTTCTCGCGAATAGGTATTTCCTAGAGAAAGCATTGGGAAACGATGTTTTATCGACGCAAACTTTTTGGTGATATCACCTCCAACACGTTTTGTCGGACTTATTTCCGAAGCAAATTCAGGAAAATTCTTTTCTAACTCGATTAATTGATTTAAGCGCATGTCAAAATCGTAATCTGTTATTTCCGGATTACTTTCCACATAATACAAATGATTGTGGTGATTAAGTTCTTTCGTTAATCGTTCAATTTCTTGTTTTGCCTCTAACGTTGTCATATCTTACTTTTTCTTCGCTTTGAGCATTCTACTTTTTCCTTGTAAGTCTAATTTTATTTCTACCTCATCAAATCCTAATGCAATTACTAATTCTTTCGTCTTTTCAGCGAAAGATTCATGTAGTTCAAAAAATATCAAACTATCTGATTTTAATAATCTGAGTGCTTTTTCTGCAATCGCCTTATAAAAAACAAGTGGTGATTCATCCGCTACAAATAAAGCTAAATGTGGTTCAAAATCGACTACGTTTTTCTCCATAGTTTCCTTTTCTTTCATCGGAATATAGGGAGGATTTGAAACAATTAGATCGAATGAGTTTTCGGTAAATATATCTGCGTCATCTACTAATGCATTGTCTTGCAGAAAATGGACATCTAGGGATAGTAACATTGCATTTTTCTTTGCAAGAGCAAGTGCTTCTGAACTAATATCTGTAGCTGAAACGTTACTCGACTTAAGAATACTTTTTATTGCTAACGCTATACATCCAGAACCAGTACAAACATCTAAAACCTCTAGCATTTCATTCTTCCCAACAGATTCTACAATCCATTCAACAAGTTCTTCCGTTTCAGGCCTAGGGATTAATGCGCGTTCATCACAACGAATTACTAAATCATAAAAAAAAGTTTCTCCGATAATGTATTGGAATGGCTCTTGATTCTGAAGTCTTTTAACAACAGATCTAAAATAAAGTAAATCGGATTCGGAAAAACGAATATCTTTTTGTAGCAGTAAATCAGAATCCGAAAAATTCATTCTTTTT
Source organism: Flavobacteriia bacterium (assembly GCA_947463445.1). Lineage (GTDB taxonomy): Bacteria > Bacteroidota > Bacteroidia > Flavobacteriales_D > Crocinitomicaceae > CANHVK01. The sequence continues at coordinate 3,301 of CANHRS010000076.1, forward strand.
TTGACAGATTCTTTATAAAAAGTACTAATCTCTCGTTCACTAAAAAAAGTGTTTAATCTCTCAAAAAAATAAGATTTCACTGCCTCCGCAGTATTTTGAATTACAAACATATTAACGTTGTTTTATGTAATACGTATATCCGAATCCAACTGTAAGAAACTGCGTGATGGAAGAAGTAGGATTCGTATTTAACTTACCTGGAGCAAAACCAAGTAAGGAAGATTTAAAATCATATTTTTGATTTGCGTAACTCACTATCCATCTGTAAGAAGATTGCTCATCAGCAGTTACTACAAAAGCAACAGATGGTTCTATTGTTAGTACGTTTAAAGAAGGTAGTTTATCTAATTTTCTATTGTAATCTGTATCAAAAATTAGTTTTGACGGTCCGATTTTAACATTTACGTCTATCCCATAACGATCCGTATAAAATTTTTCATAACCTATACGTACAAATCCACCAATAGATTGAATACCTCCTAAATTTTTAGAATCACTTGTCAATACATGATTTATCCAAAAATAATTATAATTAATACCGCCACCTATTGTCAAAAAATTTTTAAAGGTATAATGATAAGTAGGAGAGATTTCTATCATTCCTTGCATGTACTGTTTAAAAATATTGTTTTTCAAAGCAATGGGTAAACCTACTTCCAAAGTCATTGACCTCAAAGGATGTATTCTTGCATAAACTTCATTAGGTTCATCTTCCTCCACTTCAATTTTCTGAGCTCTTGTGTGAAGAGTCAAAAAACAAACACTAGAAAATATAAGTAAATAGTATCTAAAATTTATAGAAATCATTTGTTTTGTTACATTACTTAAAATAGATTAGCCAATATACAAAAAAATACAGTTTTTTCTATTTTGATTAGCCTAAATTAATTTACCAATTTCATTTTCTTTAGTAAAAAAGACGCATTCATATTTTGGCAGACACCTTTTTTGAGAAGGTAATCAAATGTCAATTCTTCCGATAGTATTGTCGAATCAAAATGTCCCGTAAAAAATGCTTTATTTTGTGTTTCTAATCTACACAAGGATAAGTCATGAGTTGCAATTACACCCTCTGCTCCTATACGCTGCATTTTCTCCATAAACTTATAAGAACCTTCCTCTTTATCCTTACTATTTGTTCCTTTTAAAATCTCATCGAGCAATACAAATACAGTAGAATTATTTTGTTCTACAGCATCCATTAACTTTCTTAAACGACTTAATTCAGCAAAAAAATAAGAGCTGTTTTCTGTTAAATTATCGCTTGTTCTCATGGAGGTGTAAAGTTGAACCCTAGGATAACTATATTTTGATGCAAACACAGGAAATCCTGCATTTGCAAAAAGAATCGCACATCCAATAGCACGTAAATATGTACTTTTTCCTGCCATATTCGGACCTGTTAGAATTAGAAATTGTTGTTCAGTAGTTAAACTAAAGTCATTCTGAACAGAAGAGGTGTGTGCTAATAAAGGATGAATCAAGCCTTCCATTAATCTTTCTCCATCCTCCGATACTTGTCCATATATAGTATTTGGATAATTAAATCGAATTGTTGCAGCCGAAATATAAGCCTCTATTTTTGCCAACCCCTTCTCCCAAGCATTCCATTTCATGTGATTTTTCGTTATCCAATTCAGAAGTGATATGCGTTGTCTTATATCCCAGGCTAAAAATATATTTATTGCCATTCCTAACAACATATTATTTCTAGTATTATATCTCCCAATGATTTTTATAAATTCATCTAATTCTTCACCTATATCTTTTGGATTCTCATCAAAAAAAGTACTGATCCAATTTTCATTGTGAACATCGTTTGATAAGTCATTTAAAGAATTTAACTGATTACGCATTACAACTAATCGATCTTCTATAGATGAAATTTGACTTGCTATAGAATTTGTGTTCTTAAGTTCTAAACTCGTAGGAATTAATGTTAATAGGATTAACATTGAAAAAAGGGAAGTAGAAATAAGATCAATATTAAATAAGATTAAGGCGGAGAACGCTAAAAATGGAATACCAAATCTAGCTATAACAAACCAAGATTTCAAAGGGAATGTTGACCCCAAAATAGTATTTAAAGAAACATCTTTTTCCTTGTCACTTGATTGCAATATACCAACAGCTCGAAAATGTATCGACCATTCAATGTTTTGAGCCAATTTTTCAACTATATCATTAACATCCTTTGGTTTTTCATTCCCAAACATTAACATTTCAGCGAGTTCTTTTTCACCAAAATTGCTTGAAGTTCGATTCATAAAGGCAAATAATCCATTTGACTTAAACAAGTCTAAATCTCCAGAGAAAGGATGTTTATTTGAAGCGTATTTTTCTCCCGCATTGATTCCTGAATAATCTCCATTTAAAGCACTAATTTCAGCATGTATCAATCTGATTTTATGCTGGACAATTTTAAGCGCTGTCTTAGAATCCGTATATTTTGCTAACACAAGCAAGAATAAAACAATTGATATGAGAATAATTACAAAAAATGGAAGTTGATTCCCAAAAGTCGAATACGTTCCAATAATAGTTGCTAAAAAGATGCCTAAACGTACCCCCCTATAATTTCGTAAAACACGTTGTAATTTTTGTTTTTCTATTTCTAAATCTCCAAAAAGATTCTGATAAAACTCTAATGCTTGCATATTATAATTTGAAAAGTAAATATACAAAAAAAGGGGGGTGTTTCTATTTGAAACACCCCCTTGATTAATAATAATTATCTATAATTAGTCTTTAATACAACGAACGGACAATCCATCTCGCTTATCTCCATGCCCTGCGAAAAGAGCTGATTCATTAAATCCGATTTCTCTCCCCCACGCACTAGAAACTCCATGTTCTGAAGAACTCCACCAGTATGCATTTTTCCCTATATTATTGAAGGATCCATTTACACCATACATTCCTTTAGGTAAGGCATGAAAGCTGCTTTCGTTAGTTGCAGAAGTGTTGGGAGTTTCCCAATGCAGTTTGGCTTTCATTTTACCACCTGCAACTTCGTTCCCTCCTAAAAACTTAGCTAGGGTATCCCATTCAAAACTAGAAGGAACATGCCAACCAGTAGGGCATACACCTCTACTATCGTTTACTGCCATCCAATTGTATAAAATTCCGTGCTTTGTGTCATTTTTATAAAAAACATAAGCTCCATTTTTCCAAGCGTTCCATACAATACTATCCTGAATATGCGGAATAGGTTGACCGTTTCTATATTTTGTAACTTTTAGATTGTCCATCATCCACTCTTGCTTACCAAGTAATATCGACTTATAGGTATTCCCATCAATATCCATTAAACCGCTACCTGTAGATTGTGCTTTAGAATTTAATACAGCCGTCAATGATATAAAGATTAAAAGGAGGCTTTTTTTCATCATTTTAAAATTGTTTTGAGAGCAATATTAATTAAAATAAAACTTGATTACAATCCGTTAACAATTACTTAACATATCGAAAACATCGTATTGTCAGACCATCTTCCTTAGAAGCAAATCCTTTATACACATTATCTTCATTTACACCTATAGCTCTCCCAATCGCTTGTTTTTCATTTTGTTCGGTAGAACTCCACCAATATGCATGAATCCCTACGTTAGACAACTTTCCTTTTTCAGTCACATACCCTATAGGAAAAGCACTGAAACCAGAAGCATTTAAATCAAAAAAATCAAAATCATCCCACACGCCTTTTTTATCTGATTTCATCTCTATTGCAGCAACATCCTCTCCTCCCAATTTGTTTTCTAAATAGAACCAATCTAAATCAGAAGGTACCATCCAGCCAATTGGACAAACATTTCTTTTGTCATTAACTACTTTCCAAGAATAATACTTACCTGAATATAAAGTATTTGGATTTGATATCATTAAATGTTCATCTAAAATAGAATCCCCATTATTAAAGTGCATTGTCCTCAAGTTTTCAGTCATCCATTCAGACTTACCAATACGTACTACTGAATAATTATTACCATCTATATCTTTCACCTCTTTTAATCGTTGAGATAATACTACATTTGTCATTATTGAAACAACAAAAAATAGATTTAATGTGTAAACAACTGCTTTCATGACATTATAATTTTAACATTAAATTAAACTTGATAACATAAATTTAACATTAATAATACGCAAAAACAAATAATTTCAACATTTACATGAATAATAGCAAAGGTATTGTTTACATCCTAGGATCCGGACTCTGCTTCATGGTCGTAAACTTTCTTGTAAAACTACTTGGAGGACAAGATACCATTGCAGAATTACCTGTATATTCTAAATTTCCAACCCATGAACTTGTACTTTTTCGTTCTATAATTTCATTCTCTATTAGTGCCTTTTTACTACGTCAACGAAATCAATCCATTTTAGGTACAAATCGAAAAGGTTTATTTGTTCGAGGATTTTCTGGAATGATTGCACTCACCTTATTTTTTTACACAATACAACATCTTCCAATAGCAATCGCTTCTACACTTCAATATTTAGCTCCTATTTTTACTATTATACTCGCTGCTTTCTTTTTAAAAGATCGAATCACAATAGCGCAATGGACTTGTATTTTCATTGCACTTATTGGTGTATTTATACTTGGTTTTTCTAAACTTGAGATTTCTACTTTAGCTAATAAAATTTCTTGGAACTGGATTATGATTGGTGTTATTTCTGCATTTTTCTCAGGCATAGCTTACATTTCTGTTGCACGATTAAAAGCTACCGAAACTCCATTAAACATTGTTATATATTTCCCAATGATTTCATTACCAGTTATGGGTATTTGGTCTTGTTTTGATTTTGTATTACCACAGAAAGAAGAATGGGTATACCTACTTTTATTAGGAATATTTACGCAAATTGCTCAAGTATTAATGACACGTGCATTTATGATAGCAGAAATTGGAATTATTAGTCCTTTTCAATACTTAGGCTCTATTTATGCATTAATCATCGGAATTTATTTTTTTGATGAAAGTTTACCATTTCTTTCTATTTTAGGGATTATTTTTATTTTGTCCGGTGTTTTAGTTAATCTTTTTGTAAAATCTAAAAAACATGCATAAAATCAACAAAACAGATTTAGTAAAATTCGGCAACTTAGAATTGTTAGCAAAACAAGTTGTTGAGGGATTTATAACAGGACTTCACAAAAGCCCTTTCCATGGTTTTTCTGTAGAATTTGCAGAGCATCGGTTATATAATACTGGAGAATCTACAAAACACATCGACTGGAAATTATATGGTAAGACAGATAAATTATTCACTAAAAAATACGACGAAGAAACTAATTTACGATGTCAAATTGTACTTGACTGCTCAAGTTCTATGTATTTCGGCAAACCAAATGAATTAAACAAGTTGGAATTTGCATTATTAAGCGCAGCTTCCTTTATTGAATTATTAAAAAAGCAACGCGATGCAATAGGAATCTCTTTATTTACAGAAACTTTAGAACTAAATACCCCAGCAAAATCATCTTTAGCACATCAGCATTATTTACTGCAAGAGTTAGAAAAACGGTTACATTTATTTACACCAAACTCTATGCAAACAACGAATAGCATTGGCTGTATTCATTCCATTGCAGAATTAACTCATAAACGAAGTTTAATTTTACTCTTCACCGATTTAATAGATAATGTGCACAATGAAAACGAATTTATTGAAGCTCTTCAACATTTGCGTCACAATAAACATGAAGTAATTGTTTTTCATATCCTTGAAAAATCTAGCGAATTAGAACTAGATTTAGGAAATCGACCTTTGAAAATTGTGGATATGGAAACAGGTGAAGAAATGAAGTTACAACCGTCCGAAATCAAAAAAAACTATGAAGAACAATCCAAAAAATACTTTGAGCAAATAAAAATAAAATGTGGACAATTAAATATCGATTTTGTCGACATAGATATTAAGCAAGGTATAGAATTCGTTCTTCAGCAATATTTACTTAAAAGGCAAAAAATGCGCAATTAATCAATTACAAAATTGATTTATGTTCATTTCCTAACAAGTCTAGTACTGTTTTAACAGGACTAAATGCTTTTGATGGTATTTCAACAAATATTGTATTCCAAAAAGCCATAGAACCATTCCACAATCCAGGCAACTCAGAGAAGAAAATATCTTTACCTTTATACTTCTTTTTGACTACAAAATATTTAGATGGATCTGAAAATTCATTTAGATCAAATTTTTTACCATAAATATCTTTTGTAACAGCAGCAATTACAACAGGATTAAAATAAGTACTTTGTACCATTAAACGATATTGTTGCCCTTGCATTTTAATTTGAGACTTTTCTACGATTTGTTTCGTAATAAACCCATTTTCTTCTACCCAAAAAGGTCCCCCACCTGCTTGACCTTCATTGCGAACCATACCACAGATTCTGAACGGTCTATTTAATAATTTTGGAATATCTGCTTCTTGAATTTTATCCAATTCCTTCGAAGAAATAAATTGAAAAGTACTATTTAACTTTACAAGCTCCTCTAAAGAAGGATGTTTTATTAATTTGGTTATTTTTTCTTGAAACCAAATTGCCATACCTCCGAGATATTTCCAAGTTTCGTTCATTTCCTTTGACTTATCGTAGTGTTGGATATTGTCAATGTTTTTAATGAAAATAACGTCGGATTCAATCAAATTTAAATTTTCCAATAAAGCACCGTGCCCTGAAGGTCGGGTCAATACATCTCCATCATCAATCATCAATGGATTTTGTTCACTATCAAATGCAATAGCATCCGTTTCTGGATTTTGATACGAAAACGACAGGTCAATATCTTGTCCTATAAACTCTTTCAATCCAAAAATTCCTTCCTGAATCTTAGATTCAAATTGTTCTTTTATGGTGTAATGGAATGCTATATTTTCTTCTTGTACAGACAAACCTTGTAGCATTTGCTCTTGATAAGGATTCAATACAAAAGGTCCATTTTTATGAAACGGAATCAAACCTTTAGGTAAATCCCCAAATCCCATTCCAATATCCGTCAATAAATAACGCACGAAATCATCCAAAATAATATCTTGACTCTTTATTTTTTTTCGAATTTCTAGTGGCAACTTATGGAAAAATGCAAAATCTTCAATATGATTTAAGAAACGTTCTACCTGACTTGTATTTTCATCATTTGGATTTTCTAAAAAATCAAAAAGAAATTGAAACATACGTGAACCAGAACCAGATGCTGGAATAAAAAAAATAGATTTTGGCGTAGACGCTTCAAACTTGTCCATTAACAATTCTTTTTGTTCTTCTGGGAAAGCCACTACTCCATCCCCCAATTTACATGGTGAAACCAACTTTA
>CANHRS010000077.1 GCA_947463445.1 Flavobacteriia bacterium
CTATTTCCTTTGCTTTACGGGTTAATAAATCTAAATGATAGGTAGAATCTTTTTTAAGTAGTAAGGTAGGATAAGTAAAACTGATAGCTGGATTAGCACTTAAACGGAAATATTTCTTTTGAAATTCAGCACTATCGATAGGTTTAGCAAAAGGTAAAATGCTTTTTTGGATGAAACGATCTGCTTTTTCATCTCCAGAATTTGTAGAAACAGAACTAATTGTAAATGGAATTATCTTAGATGTAAAGTTTTTACGGATCAAAGCAAGTTCGGCTAGATTTGTTTGACGATGCACTTTTTGTCGAATTGAATCAATCAAAGTAATCGTACTTTTGTATCCTGCTTCAATAGCATCGGAAATTTCTTCAAAATCAAAAGTTGTAACGTCTGTTTTAGGTTGAATTAGAATGCCATTTTCAGTGGGTAATGTGAAGTTAGTATGACTCACCATCATGTTAATTACCTGACTAATTACATCGTGTTCTTCTGCAGATTTATAATTGGAAGAAACATTAGATCCAATAATATAATCCGGCTTAAAGTTTGTGTTCATCACATCTGCAGGAAAGTTGTTATATAAACCACCATCAAAAAGTAAATTATTATCTATTTTGATTGGGTGAATAAAAAATGGAAACGTAATAGATGCACGAACTACTTGATTGAGTTTACCTTTGGTGAATAATATACTTTTTTTGTGCGTAATATCGGAAGCAACACAATTAAATGGAATCATTAATTTTGAAAAATCACCACCTACACTTTCTCCAGCAGTTCCAAAAATGCGCATCATTTCATAATCCATATAGGAAGAATTGGTGAATTTGGTTGGAAAAAAACGTTTGTAAATACTATCTGCAGCAAATGAAATTTTTATCAAATCACCATTTAATTCATCTTGCTGAAAATAAAAACGATCTTTTTGTTCTACTTCACCTCGGACCAATAATTGAAATCGATCACTTAATACGTAATTTTCAATTTCGACAGGAGTATATCCAATAGCATAGAGAGCACCGATGAGGGCTCCAGATGAAGTTCCTGAAATATAGTCAATTGGAATATGGTTTTCTTCCAATGCTTTGATAACTCCAATGTGCGCAAAACCAGTAGCACCACCACCACTAAGTACTAAACCTACCTTTTGTGCATGCATATGTAAACAGGCAATCCAAATAAGTAGTATAAGTAGAATAGTGCGTTTCAAACTTTTTCTTTTTCGTAAAAATACATCAAATTTAGGTGTTTGACATATTTTAGATTGTATCTTTACCAATGAATTTCTATCAATTTGGAATTCAATCAAATGATTTTAGAACACTATGGAGAATATTAAAATTACCTTAAAAACAATTTTTGGATTAGAAAAAGTACTAAAAGAAGAATTAGAAGAATTAGGGTACAAACAAACGGAACAATTAAATCGAGCTGTTCAGTTAATAGGGACTTGGGAAGATGTCTATTTCTTGAATTTACATGTGCGTTGCGCGATTTGTGTATTAGTAGAATTAAAGACGTTTAAAATTCGGGACGAAAAAGATTTATACAAACAAGCAATGAAAATAGATTGGACGAGTTACTTTTCAAGCGATAAAACTTTTGCAGTAAGAGGAGCAGTACAGTCTAAGCTATTTTCACATACACAATATCCATATTTATTGTTAAAAGATGCGATTGTAGATGTTTTTAGAGATAAAACAGGTGATCGTCCAGATGTAAGTTTAAAATCTCCACAAGTAGTATTTGATTTGTACATCAAAGAAGATTTTGTCACGTTGTCATTGAATACAAGTGGTGCGCCATTATTTCACCGTGGCTATCGCTTTGAAGTAGGGGAGGCTCCGATGAATGAAGTGGTTGCTGCTGGATTAATTCGTTTATCTGGTTGGGATAGAAAATCTGCATTTATAGATCCTTTTTGTGGTTCGGGTACTATATTGATAGAAGCAGCTTTACTTGCTGCAAATATTCCCTCCAATATAGAACGTGTACATTATGCATTCAAAAATTTTAAAAACTATAATGAAGCCCTTTGGGAAGGGATTTACCATAAAGCAAATAAACGCGCAACTGAATTTGATTTTCCAATCATTGGCTCAGATATCGATTCAGAAATGGTATTAATGGCAAAACGTAACTTAAGAGGTTTGCCTATTTCAAGAAATGTGACAATTTCCACCGCTCCTTTTAACGAAGTGAAGAAACCTGCAGATAAAGGAACCTTAATTTGTAATCCACCATATGGTATGCGTATTGGAGAGAATATCGAAGAAATGTATGCGGAATTAGGAGATTGGTTCAAAAATGAATTGAAAGGGTATTCTTGTTGGGTGATTTCAGCAAATGAAGATGCACTTAAACATGTTGGTTTAAAACCAGATTCTAAAGTAAAATTATATAATGGTGATTTAGAATGCAGTTACCGTCAATATACCATATTTGATGGTTTCCGAAAAGACGTTTTACAACGTGAACATAATGCGTAAAATCTAATTTGTAATTGAAATAAAAAAACCACCCAAAAGGTGGTTTTTTTATTATTTATAAATTCATGATTTATAAATAATAAATCATAATCTCATTATTATCTTTTTTCAATTGGAACGTATTCGCGTAATACTTCACCAGTATAAATTTGTCTTGGTCTTCCAATTGGTTCTTTGTTTTCTGTCATTTCTTTCCATTGTGCAATCCATCCTGGAAGACGTCCAATAGCAAACATTACAGTAAACATCTCTGTTGGTATACCTAATGCTTTGTAAATAATACCAGAATAGAAATCTACGTTTGGATACAAGTTTCTAGATTTGAAGTATTCATCTTCTAATGCAACTTGCTCTAATTTTTTAGCGATTGCTAATAATGGATCATTAACACCTAATTTAGTTAAGATATCATCACATGCTTTTTTGATGATTTTCGCACGTGGATCAAAGTTTTTATACACTCTATGACCAAATCCCATTAAACGGAAAGAATCTTCTTTGTCTTTAGCTTTTAATACCCATTTATCTACATCTCCACCATCTGCGTGAATTTTTTCTAACATTTCGATTACTTCTTGGTTTGCACCACCGTGAAGTGGACCCCAAAGTGCAGAAATACCAGCAGAAATGGAAGCGTATAAATTTGCTTGAGAAGAACCTACGATACGAACTGTCGAAGTTGAACAGTTTTGCTCGTGGTCTGCATGTAAAATAAATAATTTGTTTAATGCATCAACAACAACAGGGTCAACTTTAAATTCTTCTGTTGGCATTGCAAACATCATGTACAAGAAGTTTTTACAATAGTCAAATTCATTTTTAGGATACATGAATGGATGACGTGTAGAGTTCTTGTAAGCCCAAGCAGCTAAAGTTGGTAATTTTGCTAATAAACGTAAAATAGTCAAGTCTTTCGCTTGTGCACTTCTATTTGGATCTAATGATTCAGGATAAAATGTAGATAAAGAACATACCATAGAAGAAAGAACCCCCATTGGATGTGCTTTAGCTGGATATGCTTCAAAGAATTGTTTCATGTCCTCATGAACCAATGTATGTTTTGTAATATTTGAACGGAAAGTTTCTAATTCAATAACTGTTGGTAAATTTCCGTAAATCAACAAATAGGCAACTTCAATAAATGTTGCTTTTTCTGCTAATTCTTCAATAGGATAACCTCTGTATTTCAAGATTCCTTCCTCTCCATCTAAAAATGTAATAGCACTAGTCGTTGCACCTGTATTTTTGTAACCAGTATCCAATGTTACATAGCCTGTTGCAGCACGTAGATTACTAATGTCAATTGCTTTTTCGTTTTCTGTTCCTTCGATTACTGGAAACTCATACGTTGTTCCTCCTAATTCAATTTTAGCTGTTTCGCTCATAAAGTCATATTTTTTATAACGCAACTAAATTAATAAACAATAATGTATTCCACTACTTTTTTTGAATAAGATTTATAAATAATTATTCAAGTTGTATAACATCTATTTACTGTTTAAATCTATGTTGATGGATAAGTGATTTAATTGTACTATTCGTATTCTTTAGTGAAAAGAATGGTCTTTATTTAATTATAAGTTTTTAACTGTGTATTCTAATAACAAGTTATATAAGTGGTTTCTAGTGTTGCCACCATAGATACCATGGTTTTTGTTAGGGTAGGTGAATTGATCAAATTGAATATTAGATTGCACCAAGGTATTAATAAATTCTAGTGCGTTTTGATAATGTACATTATCATCTGCAGTTCCATGTACTATTAAATAGTTTCCTTTTAATTCTTTAGCATATTTAATCGGTGAGTTATCTTCATATCCTGCCATGTTTTCAGAAGGAGTTCGCATAAATCGTTCGGTATAAATATTGTCGTAATATTTCCAATTTGTTACAGGAGCAACAGCTATTCCCATTTTAAATACTGGAGCACCTTTTGTCATAGCAAGTGATGTCATAAACCCACCATAACTCCATCCTTGGATACCAATGCGATTTTTGTCTACATAACTTAGTTTTCCTAATTCTGTAGCTGTAGCTATAAAATCTTCCAATTCTAATTTACCCATGTTTAAGTAGGTCGCTTTTTTGTGCGCTACTCCACGAAATTGTGTTCCTCGTGGATCAACACTTACTACTATATACCCTTTTTGCGTAAGTAATTGATGATACATATAATCATTTCCTCCCCATTGGTTCAGTACGGTGTTTTGTCCAGGACCACCATATATATTTATGTAAACAGGATATTTTTTGGTAGGATCGAAATTGGTAGGTTTCATCATCCAAGCATTTAGTTTTCCAGCTGGACCAGTAAATTCCATAAATTCTTTGCTTGTCAGGGTATAGTCTTTCAATCGTGCGTTGAGTGCGGCATTATCCTCTAAAACTGCCAAAACCTTACCATTTTCTGATTTTAATTCATAACTATTCGGAGTATTTACATCGGATTTGTCTAAAACGAAATACTGCATACCAGGAGTGAATTGTGCCACATTGTGACCGGTTTCAGAACTTAATGCGGTTTTGTTTTTTCCATTAATACCAATTTTATATACTCCCTGATGAATTGCACCTTTTTCTGCAGATGAAAAATATACGGTAGTTGCATTCGTATTGATACCATACAATTCGATCACATCCCAATTTCCTAATGTAATTGGAGTTTGTGTGCCATCAAAATTTAATTTGTAAATGTGTTTATAACCAGAAATTTCACTTGTTCGAATTAATTCTTTTCCATTTGGAAGGATATACATACTGTTTTCGTCTATTTCTACATATGTGTCTGATTTTTCGGTGAAAAATAGTTTGCTTGTAAGTGTATTTGCATCTACTGCATGGAATGATAATGTATTTTGATGTCTATTCAGTGTTTGTAAAACCAAGGTGTTTTGTGTTGGAGACCAGTTTAATCTTGGGATGTATTCGTAATTAGGTAATGCTATTAATTGTGTTTTATTTGTAGGTAAATCAAAAATATACGCACTAACTTTTGAATTGTCTTCTCCAGCTTTTGGATATTTATAGGTTAATTTATCTGGATAAAGTTCAGCGTTATATAAATCAATATTAAATTCTTTGACTTTACTTTCATCAAAGCGTAAAAATGCAATTTTCTTACTGTCAAAAGACCATTCGAATCCTTTAGTTATGGCAAATTCTTCTTCGTACACCCAATCGGTAGTGCCATTTATGATTTCATTTTGTTTACCATCCGTTGTTATTGTACTTGTTGTATTTGTTTCTAAATCTTTAATATATAGGTTGTTTTTAAAAACAAACGCTACTTTTTTTCCATTTGGAGAAAATTCAGCCAACGTTGCCCCATTTTTTGTTTCATCCATCGGACTTATTATTTTTGTCTTTAGGTCAAAAATGAAATAATTAGCGGTAAAACTTCTTCGATAGATAGGAGTAGTTTCCGTGGTTAATAGTAATTTGGTTTCATCTGCACTAAAGGCATAACCATCAATAGGAAGTAATTTACCTTGATACACTAACTCTTTTGCAGACACTAATGTATTTCCCTTTCCTTGGTAATTTTTATACGCATGCATTGTAATCCAAGTACTGTCATTACTTTTGTTTAATTTGGTGAAATGTTCACCATCTTTCATTCCGTTAAAACCGGCTACCCCTTTTCTTAAAAACTCATAATTACGCCATATTTTCTCGACATTGAACGTTTTTTGTGCTATTAGTGCATTGGATAAAAAAAGAATGCATGCAATGGATAGGTTTCTAATTTTCGTAAGATTCATAGTTTTCTTGGGTTATTATCGTGTTTTGATATTTACAAAACTAACGAACTATTTGTGGAAATAAAATTAGATGGAATTATTTGTTTTATCAAGTAATAAACCATCGTATTTATACGCGATTTTTCGTTTGCAATTGTTTCGAAGTGTAAGCAATTGTATACTTGTAAAAAAATCAGATCATGAATTATGGGTTAAATATCCTCTTACTTTTTTGTTATACTAACGTTTTTACTCAAGTCCCTAAACAAAACCCTAACAGTTATAAAGTGCATGAATTGACTGCATATAGTATTAAAATAACTTTTTCAAAAGTGCTGTTTGCGACACGTTATTTGGTTATACGTACAAACAATTCAACTACTAGGGTAAAACCTTTGCATGGAAAAATATATGAGCTAGGTGATACAATTGGTGACGCCAAAGTGATCCAAAGTACGGAAGATACACTCATTAATCCGAGAGCAGTTAGAGCAAATACGACGTATAATTTTGTAATCTATGCGTGTTATCAAGTCAACGGTGAGTTGAAATATGTACTGGAAAAACCGCTGAAAATTCAAGTTTCTACTTCTGGATTGTCTGAACAAGAGTATTACGAGTCAATTTCCATTACAGCACCTAATTTTGTAGCTACGCTTTCCAGCTTACTCACACAGCATACTGTTATTCCCTATGCTTCGTATAAAAATACGGTGCTTTCTTCCCTTGAATTACAAGATACAACTGCTGGAAAGACATTTATTCAATGTGTCTATTCTGGGGAAAGAAAAATTGTTGAAATGCCTTTTGATTGGACTAAAGCTGGATACAGTAGAGAACATACATTTGCACATTCGTGGATGACTTCACATCCTGCAGATAATCCTCCATTACCAGAGTTTAGTGATTTGCATAATTTATTTCCAACAAATTTAGAGAAAGCAAATACCGTACGAAATAATTTTCCACTTGGAGAAGTTACCGGGAAAGTTTTGTATACTTATTTAGAAGGAAAGTTAGGATACGACGGTCCGCAAATTGTATATGAACCTAGAGACTCACATAAAGGGAATGCAGCCCGAGCAATGATGTATATGTCTATTGCATATAACAATCAAAATAATACTATTTGGCGTTTTCCGAATGATCAGTCGCAAGAGATAATTAAAAAGTGGCATTTTCAAGACCCTCCGGATAACTACGAAATTGCACGACAAGAATATATTTATTGGTTGCAAGGAAATCGAAACCCATTTATAGATCATCCAGAATACGCTTGTTATATTGATTTTTCGAAGTTGGTTAAAATTAAAGGTAACTGTATTAATTCAATCAGCGAGAACGAAATTGCGAATGTTTCGATACAATATAACAATCATACACTTAAAATTTCATCAGATGAAATTATCAATGAAATAGTTCTTTATGATGCAACAGGTAAGAAATTAATACATGATTTCCCAAATAATATTCAATATAAAAATGATAACCTATTTAGGGAAAGTACATTTTGTTTTCTTGAAATTAGTATAAATGGTGGAGAAGTTGTCCGAAGAAAACTGGTGATGAAATAAAATTTTCAGTTTTTTTTAAACTAAATTCCATTAAATAAAAAAGCCGTCTCTTACGAAACGGCTCTAAAGTCTTATGTCTTATGTCTAAAATTCTTTTATCTCAAACGACTACATATGAATCACTTCTCCATACGCAGCAGCAGCAGCTTCCATAATTGCTTCAGACATAGTAGGGTGAGGGTGAACTGTTTTAATCAAAGCTTCCCCTGTTACTTCTAACTTACGAATTGCAACAATCTCAGCAATCATTTCCGTAACGTTTGCACCAATCATATGAGCACCTAGAAGTTCTCCGTATTTAGCGTCGAAAATTAATTTTACAAAACCATCTTTTGCACCTGCAGCACTTGCTTTTCCAGATGCAGAGAATGGAAATTTACCAATTTTGATATCCAATCCTTTTTCACGTGCTGCTTTTTCTGTTAAACCTACAGAAGCAACTTCAGGTGAACAATAGGTACAACCTGGGATATTTCCGTAATCCAAAGGTTCTGGGTGGTGACCAGCAATTTGTTCCACACAAATAATACCCTCTGCCGAAGCAACGTGTGCTAATGCTGGACCTGGAACGATATCTCCAATTGCATAATATCCTGGGATGTTTGTTTGGTAATATTCATTTACTAAAACACGACCTCTATCTGTTGCTATACCAACATGCTCTAATCCTAAATTTTCAAGATTTGTTTCAATGCCTGCAGCAGATAATACGATATCACATTCTATCTTTTCTTCTCCTTTTGCTGTTTTGATTGTAACGACACAACCAGCTCCTGATGTGTCAACGGACTCCACAGAAGAGTTTGTCAATACTTTAACACCTGATTTTTTGAAGGATTTTTCTAATTGTTTTGAAACTTCTTCATCTTCTACATTTGCAATGTTTCCTAGAAATTCAACAATCGTTACATCTGTTCCTAATGTGTTATAGAAATAAGCGAATTCTAAACCAATTGCTCCAGAACCGATTACTACCATTTTTTTAGGTTGTGTAGCTAATGTCATTGCTTCGCGGTAACCAATTACTTTTTTACCATCTTGTGGTACATTTGGTAATTGACGCGAACGAGCACCAGTAGCTAAAATAACTCCTTTATCTGCAGAATATTCTGTTACAGTTCCGTCTTCAGCGGTCACAGCAACTTTTTTACCTGGTAATACTTTTCCGGAACCTTTGATAACATCAATTTTATTTTTTTTCATCAAAAATTGAATACCAGTACTCATTCCGTTAGCAACACCTCTACTACGAGCAATAATTGCTTCGAAATCTGCAGAACCACCTTCTACCTTGATTCCATAATCTGAAGCGTGTGTCAAATATTCATACACATTTGCACTTTTTAATAAAGCTTTTGTTGGAATACATCCCCAGTTCAAGCAAATACCTCCAAGAGATTCTCTTTCAATGATAGCAGTTTTTAATCCTAGTTGTGAAGCGCGAATAGCAGTCACATATCCTCCAGGTCCACTTCCAATAACTAATATGTCGTAATTCATAATGATTTCGATTTTGTTTTGTGGTGTGAAATTAATAAATATTTAGGAAAGTATTTTTGTCAATGATATTATTTTGAAATTCTCGAAGCATTTTTACCATTGAGAAATGGAGATTTATTTTGAATCAACAAACTGTTTTAGGTTAATTAAGTATTTCGCTTGGCTCTCATAGTTTTGATTTTATCAGTAACTAAGAAATTTAGGATGATAAGTATGTTATCGGTGAATTTAATTCCTCAATGGTGAATAAACCAAAATAGACCACAGGTCACTCAATGCAACTAAATCAATCTCCAAACATTCCTTAATTTCTCAATAAGATCTCAATGATAAAAAAAAAGTATTCAGGTCACTTAATGCAACTAAATCAATCTCCACACATTCCTTAATTTCTCAATAAGATCTCAATGGTAAAAAAAAAGTATTCAGGTCACTCAATGCAACTAAATCAATCTCCAAACATTCCTTAATTTCTCAATAAGATCTCAATGGTAAAAAAAAAGTATTCAGGTCACTCAATGCAACTAAATCAATCTCCAAACATTCCTTAATTTCTCAATAAGATCTC